>NZ_LNCE01000079.1:0-8807 GCF_001445815.1 Janthinobacterium sp. Ant5-2-1
ATGTACGCGCCGGCCAGATTTTCGAGGAAATGTCGACGTCGGAATCGTTCGCCGAATTTCTGACCTTGCCGCTGTACGAGGAAATCTGATCCTGATCAAATAGATCAATAAAAAATCCCGGCGGTGCCTGATGGCGCCGCCGGGATTTTTCTTTTTGGAAAAAGAAGCTTAAAAGCTGTTCTTCCACATCCGTAGCGCGGCAAACGCTTCTACGGGCGAAGCATCGGTGGCCAGCTTGCCTTCCACCTTCAGGCTGGTCAGGATCGCCGGTTCGCGGTAGCGCAGGAAGGGATTCGTGGCCTTTTCAAGGGCAATGGTCGACGGCACGGTGGCTAAACCTTGCTGGCGCTTTTCCGTATCGATGGCGATGCGTTCCTGCAAGGCCACATTGCCCGGCTCGACGGCGTTGGCAAAGCGCAAATTGGACAAGGTGTACTCATGCGCGCAAAATACCTCGGTATCGTCGGGCAGGGCGGCCAGCTTGCCCAGCGAATCGGCCATCTGGCCCGGCGTGCCTTCGAACAGTCGGCCGCAGCCGCCCGCAAACAGGGTGTCGCCGGAAAACAGCCACGGCGCGCCGCTGCGCTCGTCGCGCTGGCGCACGTAGGCGATATGGCCCTTGGTATGGCCGGGCACGTCGATGACGCTCATCTGCAAGCCCAGCTCGGGCACGTGGGCGACATCGCCTTCGGCAAGCGGTTCCGTGATGGCTGTGATAGCCTCATTGCGCGGGCCGAAGACGGGGACGGCGAAATGCTGCAACAATTCAGGCACGCCACCCGTGTGGTCGGCGTGGTGATGCGTGAGTAAAATGGCGGACAAGGTCAACTGATGGGCTTGCAGCGCATCGAGGATGGGCGTCGCGTCGCCGGGGTCGACCACGGCGGCGTGGCGGCCGTCATGGATCAGCCACAGGTAATTGTCGGCAAAGGCGGGCACGGCAAGTACCGATAAAGCGTGTTCAGGGGAGTGTGTCATGAGCAAAAGAGAAAACTGAATGGACAGTGCGGCATCCAAAAAATCCATTATAGCGCTTGACGGCTGGCTGCAGACGCCGGCCGGTCTGTACGTGCGCGCCTGGGAGCAGCAATGCCTCGACAGCCTGACCGTCGACATCTTCGGTTTTAATGCCGTGCAGATCGGCTTGCCCCAGCTCGACGCG
This sequence comes from Janthinobacterium sp. Ant5-2-1, assembly GCF_001445815.1. Taxonomy (NCBI): domain Bacteria; kingdom Pseudomonadati; phylum Pseudomonadota; class Betaproteobacteria; order Burkholderiales; family Oxalobacteraceae; genus Janthinobacterium; species Janthinobacterium sp. Ant5-2-1. Next base: position 1,163 of record NZ_LNCE01000079.1, read on the forward strand.
CTGGCCGCCAACCGCATGCCGAACAAATGGCTGCTCGATGCGCGCCTGCCTTTGCAGTTGCCGCAGGGTCGCCGCCCGACCCTCGTGTCGGCCTTCGACGAGCTGCCGTTCGACTCGCAAAGCCTGGACCTGGTGGTCTTGCCGCACGTACTCGAATTTGCCGCCGAGCCGCACCAGGTCTTGCGCGAAGTCGAGCGTGTGCTGATCCCGGAAGGGCGCGTGATTGTCTGCGGCTTTAATCCGGCCAGCCTGTGGGGCATGCGCCAGGGCCTGGGACGGGTCACGGGACGCCATTACCTGCCGCAGGCAGGCGAGCTGATCTCTATGCCGCGCATGAAAGACTGGTTAAAATTGCTCAACATGGGCGTCAGCCAAAGTTACTTCGGCTGCTACGCACCTGCCTGCAGGACAGAAAAATGGCTGCGCCGTAACGCCTTCATGGACAAGGCCGGTGCGCGCTGGTGGCCATATCTGGGCGCAGTGTATATAGTGCAGGCGATCAAGCGCGTCAAAGGGATGCGTTTGATCGGTCCGGCGTGGACCAAGAAACCGGCGACGGCGCCCGCAGGCGCACCGGTCACGAATAAAAGGCGGGAACAGCAAGATGGCTAAGTTTGAAGACAAGGTAGAGATTTACGCCGATGGCGCATGCAAGGGCAACCCCGGTACAGGCGGTTGGGGTGCGCTGATGGTGGCCGATGGCGCCAAGAAAGAAATTTATGGCGGGGAACTGAATACGACGAATAACCGCATGGAATTGAAGGCCGTGATCGAAGCCTTGACGGCGCTCAAACGTCCCTGCCAGGTGGTGCTGTATACCGATAGCCAGTATGTCCAGAAGGGCATCAGCGAATGGATCCACGGCTGGAAGGCGCGCGGCTGGAAAACGGCGGCCAAGGCACCCGTCAAGAACGTCGACCTGTGGCAGGCGCTCGACATCGCCCAGGCCGTGCACGAAGTGGAGTGGCGCTGGGTGCGCGGCCACAATGGCCATCCGGGCAACGAGCGGGCCGATCAACTGGCCAACCTGGGCGTGGAAACGGTACGTGCCTGAGAACTAAATTTCTGCCCTGCAGCAGCGGGCGGGACGTAACCGGAGGGCACAGGTTTGCTATACTGTGCCCTTCGCTTTTTGCTTTTAAGACTGAATTCACCATGCGTCAAATTGTTCTCGATACTGAAACCACCGGCCTGAACCCGCGCACGGGCGACCGCATCCTGGAGATCGGGGCGGTCGAGCTGAACAACCGCATGTTGACGGGGAATAATTTCCACCATTACATCAATCCGGAGCGCGATTCGGAAGAGGGCGCGTTGGCCGTCCACGGATTGACGACGGAATTCCTCAGCGACAAACCGAAATTCGCGGAAATCGCCGACGAGTTCCGTGCCTACATCGCCGGCGCCGAATTGATCATCCACAACGCCCCGTTCGACATCGGCTTCCTGAACGCGGAATTCAAGCGCCTGAACCTGCCACCAGTCCACGAGCAAGTGGTTGGCGTGATCGACACCCTGGTACAGGCGAAGGAAATGCATCCGGGCAAGCGCAACTCGCTGGACGCCCTGTGCGACCGCTACGGCGTCTCGAACGCCCACCGCAAGCTGCACGGCGCGCTGCTCGACTCGGAATTGCTGGCCGACGTCTACCTGGCCATGACGCGCGGGCAAAACAGCCTGAGCATGGAAGAAGAAGTGGAAGTGGCCGCGGACGGCGCCGTGCTGGAAATCGTGCCCCTGGCCGAAGTCATCTTCCAGAGCGCCACGGCCGACGAACTGGCCGCCCACGAAGCCACCATCGCCGGCCTCGACAAGGCCGCCAAAGGCCAGTGCATCTGGACCGCCGTCACGGCGCCCCCAGCGGCCGCCTGAGAAAAAAAGCCGGGCATGGCAAATTTCCTCTTGCCAGCCCTTGCAGATGCCGCAACACCTATGCGATAATTCGCCTCGCTTCGGGAGGTTAGCTCAGGGGTAGAGCACTGCATTCACACTGCAGGGGTCGCAAGTTCGAAACTTGCACTTCCCACCAAGAATTCGCAAGACATATTAAAGCCGACACATTATGTGGTCGGCTTTTTTATTGCGTGTGACCCATCCTGGAATAAGTCGACACTTTTTCGCGACAGAGAAGGAGTGTCCGGTGGAGCAAGGGTTTCGACGCAGTCAGCGAGATTACAGCCTGGCTTTGAAACTGAGCGTTGTGGCACAGGTGGAAAAAGGCACGCTGACGGCATGCCAATTCCTGTGTCCTTCCCGTGGGCGCGAGTTGCCTGGATCGCCGTTCGGGACATCGTCCTGATTCAGGCCGAGCCATCATGACGCAATATCGGCAGCGCTTGGCTGATGACCGATGGCGATATTGTCACAGGTCCGACGTTGCGCTCCCATCGGGAATGACCAGTACAAAATCGTAGCCCTGAATCATGCCTTGGACACTGCTGTCTCCGTTCGCCAGGGATTTAGCCGATCCCAACAAGGGGCGCACGTCGAACAATGACCATTCCTTATGCTCTTTCGCTGCGGCAAAGAAGGGCAATACGCCAGCCATGGCGGATTTGGTATCGACTTTTCCGATTTCTGTGGTAGCCGACGCGCGCCCAATGCCAGCAAATTGCGCCTGCTGGCCTTTGGAAGCCAGCACCAACACATGCAGCGATTTTTGTCCGCGGCCTTCCGCATATTCAGCCAAATAATTGCCGATCTCCCGGCTGCCGGCACCAAGCGGGTTATAACCTCGGAATACATGAATTGCGCCGGCTTTCAGCAGCATTCGCTGTGCGGGCGCAAGCGTCAAATGGCTGGTCACATACTGCTTCATTAGCCTGGCACGCTGTGTATTCGACGAATACCCTTGTCCCGGAGTCATGTTTTTAATATAAATGCTGCGGCTTTCAATCAAGGAATTTAACATCGCCAGGGCGGGCATTTCCTTGGGTGTTGTGAGCAGCTTCTGTAACGCGAATAATTCTTCTTCTTTGATTTTGACCATGAAAAGCTCTCTTGGGTCTCCGCTTTCCGACGCTCGGCGATAGTCGTCGCTTTCAAGCTTGCGAAAGGCCTCGACTTTTGATTTCGCCAAAGGACCAAGCGGTTGCGCCGCCATTTGGTCGAGCAAATATTTCGAAGCGCCCATGAGTTCCTGATCCATTCCCACTAATTGGAACGATGGTCCGGCGGCTTTAGCGATACGGGCCAGGAATTGCGCTTCATCCTGCCACTTGTAAAAAGCAGTAGCGACGGGATATGCCTGATTAAATGCTGCTATGCCAGCGACGCCAGTATTGGACTTCAATGTTTTTTCCAAAGCATCGGCAACAGCCGGCCCATTTTCGACAATAAGCGTCGTAAATCCTTGACTTGCCAATTCTTCAAAATATGCCGCCGAAAAATGCGCAATTTCTGCAATGCCATGGTCCTCACCGATGAGTACGAATTGGCTTTCCAGACCCGCGTCCATCAATGTTGCCGCGCCTGGACCAACCATCTTTCCATGATCGACTGCGATAGTCGTGCGAAGGGCGGCCAAGCGGTCTGGCAAAGATAGCGGCTTATCGGCCGACAATACAGGCATGGCCAAGCTGGCCAACATGGTAAAAATAATTATGGAACGAGGTTTTCGCATTGTTTTTCTTGAAAGTGTGTTCTGGTCGGCGATTTCAATCGCGGTGTATTTGGACGCAGGATGTAAAGCCTCCAGTGCAGGATGTGCTCCTTGTCTGGTAAGCAATCGCGATCGCGTTCAATAAGTATGCTATTTGGCAATCCTACGGTAAATCAGGCGACGCGACAACGATCCCGACACAGAGGGGGTGAATAATTTTGTGTCAACGGTCATTTGACGGGACATTGCCGCCAGCGTGCCGTAGCGAGCGGTGAGGGCGAAGCTGTTCATGCCGATAATTGCCGCGACAAGATGACTGTTCGGGGAGGCGGCCTGAATCGTCAGGATGCGCCTCCCGGCATCAATCCGGGAGGCGGCAATTGTTGCGTATGCTAATTGCCCACCGCCCGATCCGGGATGATCCATTGGAAATCCGTGAGGGTGAAGAGCGCCAGGCAGGAGCTCTTGGGGTTGAGCGAGGCGCGCAGGTTCGGGCACTTTGGATTTTGATAGCTGGCCACGCCTGGTGTCATGGCTTGCGAACTGGCTGGCCAGCCTGCGTTGGCGTGGCAGGTGTAGCAGCTGGTGCCGACCGGGTGCGTCACCAGTTCGATGTACGGGTTGGTGGCGACGGGGAGCAGATCCGGGTTGCCTTTTTCCGGGATGCCGTAGGCTTCCGTCAGCAGATAGTGTTTCCACGGTCCCCGGGCCTGGAGGCCGGCGGGACGGTTGGCGGCATAAGGCATGCTGTCCGGACGATCCGACCACCACACGCTTTGCAGTCCCCAGCTGGGAATTTCCTTGGTATTGATGTGCATGGCGACGGTGACCAGATAGTCGCCGGCGCCGAATGGCTGGCCGTTCAGCCAGTAGCTGGCGGCGTTGATGATGGCCTTGTCGGCTTCGTCGAAACTGGCCCAGTCGGCTTCGCTCACCTTGTGGTGGTAGAAGTCTTGCAAGCCATATACTTTGGCGGCTTTGGTGATGAGGGGCCATGGCGTGGTGGTATCGTGCTTGTACACGCCATGCAGGTAGCTGACCTTGGCCATCCGGCCGACCTGCTTGCCGTCCGGGTCGATGGCGACGGCCGTATGCCACTGTTCGTAGCCCGCATAACCGGTATATTTGGCGCTGAAGTCGTCGTGCCACACGGGCAAGGCGGTCAGGCCCCTGGCTTTCACGGGCCAATACATGTGCTTGGTCACGACATAGCTGGCTGGCGCATTCAGATTATGCACGCGCTTGGCCGGATCGTCCTTGCTGTACAGGGCGTCGAGCGTGCTTTGCTTGTAGACGGGCTGTTTCGGGTCGCGGATGAACGCGAGCGCTTCCTTGCTCAGCGATTCCGTCGCGATCATGATATCGCCGTTGAAGGCGAAGTGGATGCCGTCGCGGATGCTGATTTTGACTTTCCCTCCTTCCGTCGTGCGGACTATGGCGCCAGGATACGCCGCGATGACCTGTTCCGGGATGCGGTAAAACGGTGTGTTTTCCAGGTTGACGGGAGTCAATGTGCTCGCCCCCAGGCGACCCATGCGGCGTTTGGCTGGCTTCACGTCCGCCGTGGCGGTTGCCGCAGTGCCGGTCACTGCCGCCGTGTCGGCGAACGCGTCAGTGCCGTTGGGCCAGGTGTACCAGACTGGCCAGTCCAGGCTGGCGGCCGGCTGCATGATGCCGGCCCACAACCGCCAGCCGTGCGCCCGCACGACGGCGTTGTCGCCTGTCTTGACCGCCGTTTGCAGCGCGCGGGTTTCTGCCGGTTCCAGATAGCCATAGCCCTTGGGGAAGGGCTGGTAGGCGGGCGTGCCGGCGGCCGCGGTGGCGCAGAACAGGACGGCGAGGCTGGCGGACACTAACTTGGGAGCGGACATGAATGCACCTGTTTAAGTTTAGTTATTGAAAGACATAGTATCCGCAAATAATTGATGAAATCTCAATAATTGTCACTGCAGATTGCCCTGGCGAACGACACCGTGTATGGTCTCGCAAGCCCGGCGCCTGGCGGGTATCGCCGAGCGTCTGATTGCCTCACCTGAATGATATACACATGAAAAACACCAACAAGGCCACCTTGACCGGGCTGGGCGCCATTTTGCTGTGGAGCGCCATTATCGGGCTGATCCGCAGTGTCAGCGACCTGCTGGGGCCCACCGGCGGGGCAGCGATGATGTACAGCGTGGCGTCGGTGTTCCTGCTGTTGTCCGTCGGCTATACGAGGCTGAGCGAGTTTCCGCGGCGCTACCTGCTTTGGGGCAGCGTGCTGTTCGTCACCTATGAGCTGTGCCTGGCTCTGTCGATCGGCTATGCCAGCACGGCGCGCCAAGCCATCGAGGTGGGCATGGTCAATTACCTGTGGCCGACCTTCACCATTGTCGCGGCCATCCTGTTCAACGGGCAAAAGAGCAATTTATTGATCGTGCCGGGCTTCCTGCTGTCCGTCGCCGGCATCTGCTGGGTGCTGGGCGGCGAGCAGGGCGTTGACCTGGCCGGCACCGTGGCCAATGTGCGCGGCAATCCGCTCAGCTATGGCCTGGCCTTTGCGGGCGCGTTGATCTGGGCCGCGTATTGCACGGTGACGGCGCGCCTCGCGCAGGGCAAGAACGGCGTGACCCTGTTCTTCATCCTCGTTTCCATCAGCTTGTGGATCAAATACTGGCTGCAAGGGGGCGGCAACATGGCGTTTACTGCCGAGGCCATCATCTATCTGGTCCTGGCCGCCGGTGCCATGGCCTTTGGCTACGCCGCGTGGAACGTGGGTATTCTTCACGGCAATGTCACGATTCTGGCTGGCGCCTCGTATTTCATCCCCGTGCTGTCTGCCGCGCTGTCGTCGCTGCTGCTGCGCACGCCGCTGTCGCTGGCTTTCTGGCAAGGCGCGGCGATGGTGTGCGGCGGCGCCATCCTGTGCTGGCTGGCGACGCGCGCCAGACGCATCAAACCGGTCAGCAACTAAGACCGCGCCGCCAGCCGCTAATGCGACAGTACCGAATCGCGCGGCCTGTGCCCGAGGTAAGGCAGCAAGCTGATGAGGCCAAGTATGGCCAGCGCGACACCGACCCACAGCGGCGAGCGCAAGCCGTAGCCGCCGGCGATGCCGAGGCCGCCGAGCCATGAGCCGGCGCCCAGGCCGATGTTGATGACCGAGGTATGGACGGTGTTGACCAGCGGCCCCGGATGGGCGGTCTTCATCACACGGGCGATGATGGCGGGATTCATCGACATGCCGACCAGGCCCGTGACGACCAGCAGGGCAACGCTGATGGTCTTGTCGTGCGCAAAGACGGCGAACAGCGCCAGGCTGATGCTCAGAATGACCATGCCCCAGGCCATGATGACGGTGGTGTAGCGGTCCGCATAACGGCCGACCACGCCATTGCCCACTACATTGGCGACGCCGTAGACGCCCAGCAGCCAGGGGATAGCGGACGCCGGAAAACCGGTAACTTCCGTCAGGATGGCCGCGAAGTAGCTGAATGCCGCGAAAATCGCTCCGATGATGAGGCCGCTGCTGGCGTACGCCGCCCACAGGTGGCGGTTGCGGAATTCGCCCAGTTCCTTGCCGAGGCTGACGACTTCGGATGGTTTTGAGGGCGGCACCAGTGCGCTGATGAGCGCCAGGCACATCAGCGCGAGCAGCACCACCAGCCAGAAGCTGGCGCGCCATCCCAGGTGCTGGTCGATGAGCGTGGCGACCGGCACGCCCACCACAGAAGCGAGCATGAGGCCGCCGATCACGACGGCGGCGGCGCGTCCGCGCGCGTTGGGGCTGACGATATCGGCGCAGATCGCCAGGGACAGGCCAAAGCAGGTGGCGGCGGCCACGCCCGTGACCACCCGCGCGGCGGCCAGGATGTCATAGCTGGTGGCGGAGGCGGCGACGGATTGGGCCAGGACATAAAAGCCCAGCAGCCACAGCAGCCCCTGCTTGTTCGGCACGCGCAGCTTGAGCAGGACGATGGTGCTCAGCGGCCCGCCGATGACCATGCCCATGGCGTAGAGGGAGATCAGATAGCCGATCCGTGTCACCGGTTCGTCCATGGCCAG
>NZ_LNCE01000008.1:0-142099 GCF_001445815.1 Janthinobacterium sp. Ant5-2-1
GCCGTCGCCGGCAATATCTGGCTGACCCTGGCGGTGCTGCGCGCCAGCCGCCGCGAACGCATCGCGCCCACTGCGCTGGAGCCGGGCGAGCCGCTGCCTGCCGTGCAAGCCCGTCCGCTGGCTGGCGGCGCGCGTTTCCAGCCGGGCGCCGCCAGCCAGGCGGCCGTGCTGCTGTTTTTGGCCAGCCGCTGTCCGAAATGCGCGGAAAAGCTGGCGGACATCGAACTGCTGCTGCCGCTGGCACGCGAGGCCGGCCTAGCCATGTGGCTGATCAGCGAAGAACCGGCCCGGAGGCTGCGTGCCTTCTTGCCCGGCAACGCCTTGCGGGAAGCGGCGGCGCGGCTGACGCTGCGCGATTACCGGCGCGTGAATCCAATGATGAGTTCGCCTTCCTATGTGTTCGTCAATCACGAGGGTACGGTGGAAGCGACGGGCCTGATCGGCGATGAAGACTGGCTGGCCCTGGCCGGACAATTGAACGCCGTACCGTCGCAGGAGCGCGCCGCATGAGCAATATGAACTTCAGCCCGCATCTGGAACGCCTGCGCCTGCTGTACCCGGTGCGCTGGCGCATCGCCGCCGGCCTGCTGTGCATGGCCCTTACTGTGGGCGCGCAACTGGCCTTTCCGCAAGCCATTGCGTATTTCATCGATAACGTGGCGGAACTGACGCAGCGCGGCGTCACGCCGGGCATGGTGGCCGCCATGCTGGCCTTCAGCCTGCTGTATGCGCTGGCCTCGGCCGCCCGCTTCTATCTGCTGCAGTCGGGCGGCCACATGATCGTCATGGGCGTGCGCCGGCGCCTGTTCGACGTGGTGATCAACCAGCCCATCGCCTTTTTCGACAAGCACCACGGTGGCGAACTGAACAGTAGGCTCACGTCCGACGTGTCGGCTCTGCATGAAAGCCTGACCATCGGTGCGGCCAATGCCTTGCGCTCGCTGTGCGTGTTTGTGGGAGGCATCGCCATGCTGCTGCAGCTGTCGCCCATGCTGAGCTTGCCGCTGGCCCTGTTCATCCCCATCAGCCTGTATCTCGGCAAGTTATCGGGCAGCAATTACCGGACGCGCGCACGGGCCATTTCCGCCACCCTGGCCGCCAGCGGCAAGGTGGCACAGGAATATTTTGCCCATGCGCGCCTGGTGCAGGCCTTCAACCAGCAAGGCGGCGCCATGGCGCGCTACGCGCAAGCCATGCGCGAGCTGCTGGGCGTGTCCCTGGCCGGCACGCGGCTGCTGGCAGTGTTCCAGGGCGCGCAGGGCTTGCTCGCCTTTGTTGCTCTGCTGACCACCTTGTGCTTCGGCGCCCACCTGATCGGCCAGGGCCGCCTGAGCGTGGGCGAGCTGACGGCCTTTGTCATCTATGCCAGCATGGTGACGGACACGGCCGGCTCCATCAGCGAATTCTGGAACACGTGGATGCGCACGATGGGCTCGACCGACCGCATCTTCGAGATCCTGCGCAGCCACCGTGCCGTGCCCGAAGCGGTGCCACAACCGCCGCTGGCCGGCCATATCGCGCTGCGCGACGTGCGTTTTTCCTATCCCGAGCGCATGCAGGTGACGGCGCTCGACGGCGTCAGCCTGTCCATCCGCGCGGGCGAAAAAATCGCCCTCGTCGGCGCTTCGGGCGCGGGCAAGTCCACCATCGCCAGCCTCGTGCTGGGGCACTACCAGATAGACGCGGGCAGCCTGCAGTTCGACGGCATCGATGCGCACGTGCTGGGCGTGACGCAGCTGCGGCGCCAGATGGCCGTGGTGGAACAGGAACCGGCGCTGTTTTCCGGCAGCATCGCCGACAATATCGCCTTTGCCGTGCCGGACCGGGTCGTGGCGCGCGAAGCGATGGTGGCGGCGGCACGACTGGCGCATGCCCACGATTTTATTGCAGCCTTTCCGGACGGCTACGAAACCCTCGTGGGCGAACGGGGCGTTCAATTGTCCGGCGGACAGAAGCAGCGCATCGCAATTGCCCGCGCCATCCTGCGCGCGCCGAAAATCCTCATCCTGGACGAAGCGACCAGTGCGCTCGACGCCGCCAGCGAACAGCTGGTGCAGCACGCCCTCGATACTCTGATGCAGGGACGCACCACGATCATCATCGCCCACCGCTTTTCCACCATCGTCAAGGCGGACCGCATCATCGTCATGGACAAGGGCCGGATTTGCCAGCAAGGCACGCACGCCGAGCTGCTGCGCGCGGGCGGCCAGTATGCGCGGCTGATGCAGCAGCAGCTATCGCAATTCCAGCAGTTGCATGATAGTGCGGCAACCTTGTAAAGTAGGCCAGATGAAAAAAACCTACCATGGCAGTTGCCACTGCGGCGCCGTGCGCTTCGCGGCCGAGATCGACCTGGCTGCCCCCAGCCTGCGCTGCAACTGTTCCTACTGCCTGAAAATCCGCTGCTGGGCCAGCCTGGTGCCGCCTGCGGATTTTCGCTTGCTGGCCGGTGAGGCGGACTTGAGCGAGTATCGCTTCGGCGCCCGCCGCGAACGCCATTATTTTTGCCGCCATTGCGGCGTGCGCCCGTTCGGCCACGGTAATTCTCCCCGCAGCGGACCGTTCGTCGGCATCGGCGTCAGCTGCCTCGATGACGCCTCGGCGGCCGAGCTGGCTCAAGTACCCGTCACCTTTGTCGATGGCCGGCATGACGAGTGGGACATGCCGCCGCAGGAAACGCGGCATCTGTAGTAGCAATGTAGAAATGGTTGTCTGCTACCCCGGAGTTTTCCTACGTGGCGACAAGTCGTGTCCCTATGGCTAAGCCCGACGCAGGCAGCGAGAATGGTCTCAACGGTGCAGCCAATGTTGAACCGGATGATTTCGCAAATCAACCATAGGGGACACGACCATGACTTCGAACAGCAATGACAAATCGGGCAGCCAATCGGACAAACAGCAATCGGGCCAATCGGGCAGCCAGCAGTCGGACAAACAGTCCGGCACCCGTCAATCGTCGGGCGGCACCCAAGGCGGCACGCACGAGCAGCATGTCGAGGCGGGCCGCCAAAGCCACAAGAATGACGGCGACAAGCAATCGGGCTCGCAGCAATCGGGCCAACAGTCGGGCCAGCAATCGGGTTCCGGCACGGGCACGCGCGGCGGCACGCATGAGCAGCACGTGGAAGCGGGACGTCAAAGCCACAAGAATGACGACAAATCCTGATCCTCGGGCATGGCCCGATGCGCCTTCCTGATATGAAAGCACTGACGGCCATGCTGTGCGCCGGGCTGGGCATGGGCCTTGCCGCCTGCGGCGCCAGGAATACGGCATCGAACGTGGAGGCGCCGGGCACGCCGGCCGGGGTCTCCACGCGCGTACTGGACGCGGGTGCCGACGCATTGCAAGCCCGGCCGCCGATTGCGGCGCTAAACGCCTACCTTGACGGTTTTCATTTCTATAATGGCAATCTGCGCGGCCAGATGGAAGCGCACCACTATTGCGCCATCGTCAATGAAGAACTGATCCAGTGCGTGATCTACGACGGCAATGTCAAGGATGCCAAGCTGATGGGCGTCGAATACATCGTCAGCGCCAGGCTGTACCAGAGCTTGCCGGCAGAGGAAAAAGCGCTGTGGCACAGCCATGTGCATGAAGTCAAATCAGGCCAACTGATTGCCCCCGGCATTCCCGCCGTGGCGGAAAAAGCCTTGATGCAAAAACTCGTCGCCACGTATGGCAAGACCTGGCATACCTGGCACACGGATCTGCACAAGACCTTGCCGCTGGGCGTGCCGCAATTGATGATGGGTTTTACAGCTGATGGCCAGGCCGACGCCGCCATGGTCGCCGCGCGCGACCGCCGTTTCCGCATCGATTCCGCCGACAAACGCCGCCAGCGGGCCGATATCGCTGCGCCAGCCATCGTAGCCGGGGCCGATGCCTGGCAGCACGGCAAGACCATCCAGCTGGCCGACCCGACGGGAACGCAGCACGGTTCCTCATCACTACCGTCACCCTCCACGCACACGGCCGAACCCGCCATTTCGCGTCCGGCTAGATAGCCGGCACGCGAAAGGCCGTTGTCTGGAACCGCATTCTGGGCGATAATTACGCCCATGAACGATACCACCACCTTACCCCTATTGCCCGATCGCCTGTCGATCGACCCTAGCAGCCCTTACCACGTTGCAGCCGTGTTCGAGAACGACGTCGGCATCCGCTTCAACGACAAGGAACGTCTTGACGTGGAAGAATATTGCATCAGCGAACGCTGGATCAAGGTCGCTTCCACCAAGTCGCTCGACCGCCGCGGCCGTCCGCTGCAGATCAAGCTCAAGGGCAAAGTCGAAGCGTTTTACCGTTAAGCACTACTTGCAGTTGTTCCTGCAGTGTCATCGAGGCCGATTTTCATCGGCCTTTTTTGCGTCTGCCGCCGTCCGCTCACGCATCGATGATGACCAGCCCTGCCGCGGCAGCCATGGGCAGCCACAGCATGGCGTCGGCCAGCACTTCGTCCGGCTCCCTGCCACTGGACCGCGCCGCCTGCTGTGCACATTGCGCCAGCGGCGCGCCGCCGGCCTGCGCCTGCAGGTAATAAAACTGCCACGGCTGCAATTCCTGCATGGCAAGCCGGTAATGCAGGCGTGAAATGGCGACAAAGGCGGGAGCTGGCTTCGGCTGGGCCGGCACGGCGTCGTCGGGCGCGGCTTGCGCCTGTTGCCAGAAAGCACACATCGGAAACGACAGGGCAAGCAGCCGCGTGCACGGCGCCAGGCGCCAGGCCGGCGCATTTCCTAATAGCAAGTCAAGTCCGCAAGGCAAGATGGGCGGCGGGCGTTTTTCCAGCCCCGGCGCCCTGCCCGCCTCGCTGCGCGCCCGCTCCAGCTGCGCCAGTTCGACGGCAAAGCGCAAGGCATCTCCCTGTGCCCCGGCGGCACGCTGGCTGGCGGCGAGAAACTCGGCAAAACCGTCGCCCAGGTCATACAAGGTGGGCGAAGCGGATGGGTGGCGCCACACATAGGCGCGGGCAAAGAAGGCGAACAGCTCGTCGCCCATCACCTTGTGCAAGACGGGATAGTCGGCCTGCAGGCATTCGAGCAGGCGCTGCACGTAGCCGTCCGCATGGATGTGCAGCGGCGCAGGCCCGCCCCGCGCCCGTTTCAGCACTTGCTCCTGCGTCAAGCCGTGGCGCTCGCTGGCCAGCTGCGCACCGCGCACGGCGCCGCCGGGCACCGTCATGGCCGTCAGGAACCAGGCCTGCAATTGCGCCAGCGGCACGCCGGTTTCGCCAGCCTCGCCTGCGGCGGTGCTACGGCGCATGGGCGGCCTCCAGGTGAAAGCCCAGCGGCGTGGAGACGGCGGCGGCAACCTTGGCTGGCGCGGCGTCCGCGAATTCGCCCCGCCCGACCGCGCGCGCCTTGTCCAGCTCAAGCAGCAACTGCGGATACGGGGGAATCTCCGCATCCCATTCCAGCAGGGCCGACACGCCGCCCGTCAGCTGCTGCGCCAGCGCGTACAGGCGCCAGACCGCGTCCGGCACGGGCGCATCGTGGGTATCGATCAGCACGGCGCCGCAGACGGTGGGACCGGCCAGGTGGATCTGCACGATGTGGTCGTGCGGCAACTGGCGGATGTAGGCGGCCGCGTCATAGTCGTGGTTATGCGCGCTGACGTGGACATTATTGACGTCGAGCAAGAGCCCGCAGCCCGTGTCCTCGGCCAGGCGTCCCAGGAATTCCCATTCCGGCATGCTGGACTGGGCAAACTCGACGTAGGTGCTGGGGTTTTCCAGGATCAGGGGACGGCCCAGGAATTCCTGCACCTGCCGCACGCGTGCGCCCACGTGGCGCAGGCTGGCCTCGTCCAGCGGCAGCGGCAGCAAGTCGTGGCTGTTGAGCGAGGCGGCGCCCGTCCAGCACAGGTGGTCGGAAATCCACGCGGGCCGGATCTCGGCGGCCAGCTGGCGCAGCTTGCGCAGGTAGGCCAGGCTCAGGGGATCGCTGCTGCCGATCGACAGCGACACGCCATGCATGACGATGGGCACCTGCGCCGCCACCTGCTCGAGCACATGGCGCGCATAGCCGTGGTTGTCGATGAAATTTTCGCTGATGATCTCGAACCAGTCCACTTGCGGCCCGTGGCGCAGAATGTGCTCATAGTGCGGCGGGCGCAGCCCCACGCCCAGGCCCAGGTTCGGCAGGCCCAGGCGCGGCCGCGCCTCGTGCAGGATGCCCCGCATCAGGTCGACGGCGGCAAGGCCAGGCGCAGGTCGGTGGGCGCAGGCGGCGCTCCCACCGGCGTGCCGCGCGCCGCCATCACCTTGCCGTAGGCTTCCCAGGCCTTGTCGTAGACATTGTCGCTCAGCGCAAAGCTCATCGTCTGGCCCAGCGGCTTGCTGCGGTGATCGGGCGCGGGGCCGAAATCGTACAAGGTCATGGTGGCGGGCTCGGGCGGTTCCTTGCCTGTGGTGTTCGGATACAGCTGCGAGGCCGAAATCGGCACGGCGCAGCCGCCAAAGCTCGCGCATTTGTTGTCGCTGGGCGCGCTGTAGACTTTATCGGCCTCCGGTGGCGGTGGCGGCACATAGCACGGCGTGCCCGGCGACGCGGCGGCCTTGACCGAGTGGCCGCAGGACGAACCGCCCGTGTCGGCCTGGGCGAAGCCGCAGCCGCCCTGGGCGTGGCAGCCGTTGGAGCCACGGCATGTATGGTAGACGGCCAGCGCGGCGCAGGTGGACGATGCTTCGCCCTCCAGATGCATGCCCTGGCAAGCGTGGTACAGCACGGACTTGTCGGCCAGCGGCACGCCCGTCGCCAGGTTAGGCGCCTGGCCCAGCACGGCCCAGCAGATGGCCATGCGGTCGCCCGCGCCCACCATCGACGGATACGGGAAGTCCAGTTGCTGGTTCAGCCAGTACTGGTCCAGCACGGAAGTGATGCCGTAGATGGCGCCCGTGGCCACCGTGCTCAGCATTCCCAGGGTGCCGCTGGTATCCTTCAGGCGGTTCAGGGCGCCCGCCACGGCGGCCGGCGCGGGAATGTTCTTCGGCGCAGTGGCCGGATTGTAGCGCTCGTTGGTCAGCATGGCCTCGCTCCAGCGCCCGCCGTCCCTGTGCCAGCCGGCCCACGTCTTCACGGGCAGCATGGACTTGACTTGGCCGAAGCGCTCGTAGTGGTCGAACGGGGCGCTGTCGTGGCGCGCTTGGGCGTCGCGCGATTCGGCCTCCTTGCCATTGTTCGCGTAGGACGGGTAATCGCACTGCAAGGCGGCCAGGTCTTCGCGGTAATCGGGCTGCACGGCCATCAGCCGCTGCGCCGCGTCGCGGCGGTAGCGCTGGATGGCCGCTTCGCTGCCCTCACCCTGGTCCGTGATGGCCGCCATCATGTCGATGGCCTTGTTGAACGAACCCGTCTGGCCGCCATCCTGGTCCTGCGGGCCGAAGCAGGTGTCGAAGCGGGGAAATTCCGCCCGCGCATGGCCCTGGACACGGCTGTTGAACATGTCTTGCTGCACCGAACCGTTGACGAACAGTTTTTGCCACAGGGTCTGGCCATCCGTGTATTCGATGCTGATGTAGCGCGCATAGCATTCGTACATATAGCCGATGGTGCCGAACAGGGGCAGATCGTGCACGTGCTTGCCCGGCGTCCAGCCCGGCAGCGGCACCTCGGGGAAGTATTTCGTGTGGTCCTGGCTGTCGAACTCGGCCAGCTGGGCGCGGGCCTGCGCCTCGGGCTGCTCGATGGCGAGGAACAGGTCGCACTGGTTGTCGTTCAGCTCTTCCAGGTTGACGCGCACGTGGCGGTAGCCGGACGTGTCCTGCAAGTCGACGATGTGCGGGATCACGGTGCAGTGCTCGCCGTAGCAGGTCCAGCCATGGTCCTGCGATTGCAGCTCAGACCCCGTGAAGCATGGCGCCGTGCCGATGGCCGTGGCCAGGTTGGCCGCCATCTGCAAGTGCAGCATTTCTTGGATGAAGACGCTGAAGATGATATTGAAGGCTTTCTGCTCGGCCAGTTCGGGGCGGGCCGTGGTGCCCATGCCCGGCCACTGGCGGCCTTCATAATAGGTGATGCCTTTCGAGTTGATCTGGTGCGTGCCGTGGATCGAATACATGGTGGCCATGTACAAGGGAATGGTGAACAGTTCCACGCTGACGGCTGCCTGGGCGATAGCGCGCACGGCCGCCTTGTCGGTGTCCAGCATATCGAGCGGACGATTCGTGATGGCGGGCTGGGTGCTTCCTAAAACGGGCATTTTCATTCTGTATCTCCACAGGCAGGATGCGTTTCGGATATCGGGCCGGGCCGCGCCATCTGCGCGCGCTGTTCACGGCAAGGAAATCATACGCCTGAGAAAAATACTTTTGCGGCAAGATTTATGCGCTGGCCGGGAGGCAGCGCAGCCTGCATTGCGCCATGAAAATAGGCGTTTTCAGCCCCCATTCGATGACAATTGAATAGAATCGGCAAAACGCACGCGTGTATAAGCGCCGCACCGGCAGGCGCCGGCGCGTGGCTTGCATGGTGATAGTCAGGCGGCCGGCGGCGGCTGGAAGGCGCAAAAGCCGGGCCACTGCTCGCGGCTGTCGCACACTTTCAGGCAACCTTTATTGTCCTTGAACGTGGCGACGACCTTGATGGGAAAACCATAGTGTGGCGTGGTGGCCAGGAAGGCGGATGGGCAGCTTTGCTCGTTGCTGAAGCGGAAAGTGATTTCTTCGCGGCGGCCCTTGCGCTCAAAGCTCAGCATGAAGGTTTCATTGCTGTTCCACTGCGCCTTGCCCGGCACGCGGAAGCGGTAGCGCGGGTTGCCCGGCTGCTGGCCATCCAGTTTCTGGCCAAAGACGCGGCTGCTGGCCGTGGCCGTCTCGACCTTGGCAACCGGATACACGATGCCAAAGATATAGGTGCCGGCAAACCCCTGGTCGAAGCCGAGTCCCTTCTGGTAAAACGGCACGACGATATGCGGCGCGCCCGCGTATTCCACGGTATTGCGCGCCGTCGTGCGCGACGTCAGCTTGTCATCGGGCTCTTTGCCGAAGACGACGTCCAATTCCAGCAAGGCTTGCTGCTTGTCGATATCTTGCGCCAGATAATCCTTGGGGAACGTTTCTCCGTGCACGCAGCCAGCCAGCAAGGAGGCGGCGAAGCAGCCGGCGATCAGTTTGGATATTGTCATGGCTGTTTTCCTTCCGGCGGCGCGGAAATGAGGCCCAGCCCCGTCACTTGCAAGCCGTTCGTGCCTTGTTTCCATTGAAATTGCTGGCCGAACCAGGCCAGTTCCAGCTCGCGCCGGATACGGATCGAATCCGTGCGGCCCTTGCCCGCCTTGATGGCGGCGCTCGCCTGCGCGGAAGCGGTCTCCGACAAGGGTTTCAACCACCGTTGATAGGTATCGGGCGGCAAGGCCAGCACGCCAGCGACGCCGTCGTCGCGCGTGGCGACGATAATCCCCACCTTCGTCAGCGCATTCGTCAGATAGGCGCCGCGCCGCCCGTCGGGCGAGACGGAAACCAGCATGGACTGCGGATAGTCGCCGCTGACGTTGCCCGGCACGTCAAACCACAGCAGTTCGCCCGTGCCCGTATCGAGCGCGCGGCCGTCGCGGGGAAACAGCAGCACCTCGGGACGGCCAGGCTGCGGCACGCCCCATTCGGGGTCGCGTTCCGTGCGCACCATATTGTCGCGCTGCAAGGGACTGATGGGGCGCATCAGCGGTTCGCCATTCTGCACGCCAATGAGTATCGTGCCCTGACCCGTATAGCCCTTGGTAAAAGCCAGCAGCATGGGCTGGCCTTCGCGCGTGGCCTTGATGGGGCGCACTTCCACCACTTCGCGCGCGCCGCCGGGCCAGTAGCCGTGCCGGCGGAAAGACAAGGTGACCAGAGAGTCGTAACGGCCATTCGTGACGGCAAAGTCGCCGTATTGCCTGACCACCGGCATGTTGGGCGTCTGCGCCTGTGCGGCGGGCCAGATGGCGGCAAGCAGGCTGGCGGCGGCCGCCAGGCGGCATAAAGAGAGGGACAGCATGGCATCCTGTAAAGGTCGCACTGGGCGAAGAATCAGAATTCTAAACGATTCCTCCTCAGCAACACTGTCCAATTGAAAACATCAACGGCGCTGGATTTCGATCAGCTCGATCTCGAACAGCTTCGGCCACAGTTTGCCCGTGACAAACAAGCGCTTGCCCCGTGCATCCCAGGCGATGCCGTTGAGCACGGCGTCGGGATTGGCCGTGCCCCGCTGTTCCGGTGGCAGCAAGCCTGTCAGGTCGATCCAGCCGACAACCTTGCCGCTGGCCGGATCGATGCGGGCGATCACGTCCGCGCCCCACACATTGGCGTACAGCTCGCCGTCGACCATTTCCAGTTCGTTCAGGCGCTCGATGGGGCGGCCCTCGGCCTTGACCTCGAAGCGGCGCACCTCGGCCAGGGTTTTCGGATTGAGCACGCGGATGGCGGAACTGCCGTCGCTCATGTAGACGAATTTGCCATCGCTGGCCAGGCCCCAGCCTTCGCCCTGGTAGCTGAAGGTGCGTTTGAGCTTGAACGTTTTCTGGTCGAACACATAACCAGTCTTCGACACCCACGTCAAACCGATGATTTCATCGCCCACGTCCGTGATGCCTTCGCCAAACACTTTTTTGTCGAGCATGCTTTTCTGCAGCACCTTCCCCGTCGCCAGTTCCACCTTGCGCAAGGAAGACTGGCCATTCTGGCCCGTGCTTTCGTACAGATGGCCATCCTTGAACAGCAAACCCTGGGTAAATGCCTGGGGGTCGTGCGGATAGGTATTCTTGACGAAATAGCCATACACGGGAATGGCGGCCTGGGCATAACCCATTTCACTCATCAGGCCCACGGTGCATAGCAATCCCAGCAGCAATGAGCCTGCCGTGCGTTTCAGTCTGGCTTTACCTGTGTTCTTCATATTCTTGGCGGTGGTTGGCGAGCGCCTATTGTAATCGCCCGGGCTGCGCCATGCGCGCCCTGACGAGCTCCAGCCACGCGCGCGCGGCGAATGACAGCCGCCCTCCCCGGCGCCAGGCCAGCATCAGATTCCACTCCACAGGGGGACCATCGAGGGGAATGACTGTAAATTGCGTTTGATCCAGGGTATCGCAATACATCTTCGGCAGCAGGCAGATGCCCACACCCAGCTGTACCAGCGAGGCAATGAAATCCCACTGGCCGCTGCGGCCCGTGATACGCGGGGCAAAACCGGCCCGCTGGCAGGCATCGAGCACGATGTCATTCAAGGCAAACGCGGCGCCGTAGAAAATGAAGGGACTGCCGGCCAGCTCGGCCAGGGCCACGGAAGAGCGTCCCTGCCACTGAGAACCGGGCGCGGCCAGCAGGCACAGCGGCGAGCGCACGAGGGGCAAGGCTTCGAAATCCTGCCAGGTGGCCGCATTGCCCGGGTAGTCGAGCATGGTGCCCAGTTCCACCGTGCCGGTGCGCAAGTCGCGCTCGATCGCCTGCGTGCCGCTTTCGTACATCTTCAACTCGATGCCCGGATAGCGCTGGTGGTACTCGGCCAGCCACGGCGCCAGGGTCGAGTGCGTCTGCGGCGACACGCCGACGCGCAATTCACCCCGTTCCAGATGTTGCAAGTCGCGCAATTCCACCTTCAGTTCCCCGTGCAGGGCCAGCAACTCATGCGCGCGCGACAGCACCACCTTGCCCGCGTCCGTCAGGGTAAAGCGCTTGCCCGCGCGGTCCAGCAAGGCCAGGTCCAGCGACTGTTCCAGCTGGGCGACCATCTTGCTGACGGTGGGCTGCGTCACGTGCAGCTTGGCCGCCGCGCGCGTAAAACTGTTTTGCTCGACCACTTCGACGAAGTAGCGCAGGGAGCGGATATCCATGATGCATTCCAAAATCGAATGATAATCATGAGTTTAAGTCATTTTATCTTTTGATGCGGGCTCCCTACAATGAAACCTTCCCCCTGCCGCTAGAAAGCCTGCCGTGAAAGCCGTCCCTTATTCCACTACCGCCACACTTTCCGGCCCTGCCTGGCGCCACCCCGCGCAGACCGTGTGGCAAGTGGGCATCTTGATCGCCGCCTGGTGGCTGGCCGACGAAGCTGCCTCCGCCTTGCACTTGCCATTTTCCGGTGGCGTCGTCGGCCTGTTCGTGCTTGTGGCCCTGCTGCTGGCGGGCTGGGTGCGGCCCGCCGCCATCGAACTGGGTGCGAACTGGCTGCTGGCCAATATGCTCCTGTTCTTCATTCCGTCGGTCGTGTCCGTGGTGCAATTTACGCAACTGTTGAAGTCACAGGGTTTGATGCTGTTCGTAAATATCGGCCTGGGCTTTGCCAGCGTGATGCTGGCCACGGCCTTGACCGTGGAATGGGTCTGCCGCTATGAACGCCAATTGCGCCTGCAAAAACTGCTGCGCCAGCGCGCGGCCAGGGCGGCAGCATGAGTACTTTGCTCCTGTCGCTGCTGTTCTTGTTGCTGACCCTGGTGCTGTTCTACGCCAACCAGGCGCTGCACCGCCGCCATCCACACTTCCTGCTCACGCCCGCCATCTGCACCTCGGCGATACTCATCGTCATCGTGCAGGCCACCTCGACACCGTTCGCCACGTATTTCGGCGAAACGCGCTGGCTGCCGTGGCTGCTGGGCCCCGCCACCATCGCGTTCGCGCTGCCCATCTTCCAGGAGCGCAAGCTGATCCGCAAGCACTGGCTGGCCCTGTCGCTGGGCAGCTGCGCCGGCATCGTCGCATCGGTCGCCGCCACCCTGCTGCTGGATAGTCTCTTGGGCGTGCATGGCGACATGGCGCGCAGCCTGCTTGCCCGTTCCGTGTCGACGCCGTTCGCGCTGGAAGCGTCGCGCCACATGGGCGGCTCGGCCCAGTTGACGGGCATCTTCGTCGTCATGACGGGCCTGTTCGGCTTGATGCTGGGCAAACCGCTGCTGAAACTGCTGCCCTTGCGCATGCGCATCGCCCGTGGCGCCCCGTATGGCGCGGCCGCGCACGGCTTTGGCTTGTCCGTGGCGCGCCGGGTCGGCACGGAAGAAGGCGCCGTGGCCAGCCTGACGATGATCTTTTCCGGCGTCGTGACGGTGCTGCTGGCGCCGCTGCTGGGGCGATTGCTAGCTTAACGTTCCCTTGGCGCGATTGCGGCAGGTCAAAGCGGCAAGCGCGGGTTGGGCGATAGTGTGCGGAGTCCCGTTCGCCCACCATCCTGGAAACCCTATGGCAAGCACATCCAATCCAGGGCCGCAAGCCTTGCAAGTCGACTATTTTTCCGCCAGCGACCAGTTCCTGTTTACCCAGACGGCCGCCGATCTGCTGGAGCAGCAGGCCAATCTCGACCTTGACGCCCAAGTCGATGCCGGCCTGGCCTATCAGGTCAGCCAGTTCCAGTCGCAAATGAAGAGCCGGGCGATGGCCGCCGGCGACCGCATCCTGCCTTCCTACATCGGTTTGCTGAGCCAGGCGACGGCCTTTGCCGCGCTATGGGACGCCGCCTACCAGCTGCACCGGCCCCGGCTGGCGCAAGCGGCGCAAGATGGCGCCACGCGCGCCGACATCGCGCAGGTCTACCGGCAACTGGCGGTGCAGTCGGGACACATCAACCAGCAAGCCCAGGCGCTGACGGGCGACATGCGGGTGATCGCCGGCGAACTGGCGCCGCTCAACGCGGGCTTCAATACGGCGCTGTCCGCAACCATCGCCGCCCTGGGCGCCGCAGCCAGCGCGTCATCGGCCAGCATCGACCAGCTGAAAGCCGCCATCAACACGAATATCGCCGATATCGTCGCCGGCGCCAACAAGACGGGCGCTGCAGTGACGGAATTGATCGTCAAGACCATGACCACGATCCGCGATGCCCAGGGTGATGGAAAGACCGCGCCATCGGGCGACTTCGTGGTGCAAGGCATCGATGCGGCGGAACAGGGCGTGGCCGAAACGGCCCAGGCCCGCGCGGCCCTGAACGCCAACAATGCGCTGCTGGCCAGCGCCTACCAGCAACTGGCCGGCGCCAATGCGCTGGTGGCCGTGGCCAAGGTGGTGCAAGTACAGAACAGCCAGTTCAGCAGCGCCTTTCACAACGCACTCGATACGGCCCAGGTGCTGGCCGAGGACTGGGGCAAGTCGCCGCAGGCACCGCCGGCGACGGGCATCAGCGCCGGCCTGGCCGCCTTTGCCGATGCCGTCGCCGGCATGGCCAGCAATGCCGACGCCGAGACGCTGGGCGGTCAGCTCGATTACGCCAACACGGCGTGGCAGCTGCTGGCCGCCAGCCTGGCGCCGCTGGAGCAAGCCATGACAGGCGCGTCCTGAATGGCGCGCCACCGCTTGTCCCCATAACAATCCACCCGACCAGGAGCCGCGCATGTCGAATCAAAACCAGGCAGCACAAGGCATCAGCACCGCCAACAAAGCGCAATGTTCGCAGGCGCTGCTGATACAAACCTACGCCAACAGCATCAACGAGCAGCCCAGCGTGGATTTTTCGGGCGACGCCAATTTGCTGAAATACCAGTCGCAAATCAACGATGGCCTGAGCCAGGCGCAAACCCACGCCACCGCCTACCTGAATGTCATCCAGCCCACGATCATTGCCAACATCGCCAATATCGGCAATTACTATGCGCTCAACAACGCCGTGCTGACGGCCTTGCCAACCGGCTCGACCGAGGCGCAGTGGATCGCCACCCTGACGGCGCTGCAACAGCAATCCCAGCAATACCAGACGGCCGCGAACGGCGTCGTCAGCGCCCTGCAGACCTTGCACGACAACCTGACCACGGATTCCGCCTCGTTCGCCACCACCGTCAGCGACTTGAACGCGGCCGTGAATGGCGACAATGGCGTGCTCAGCTCCATCAACAGCCAGCTCGGCACCATCCAGGGGCAGATCGACGGCGCCATTGCCGGCACCGTGCTGAGCGGCCTGGCCATCGTGGGCGGCACCTTCATGGTTGTCGTCGGCGGCGTGGCCGATTTCGTCACGGCAGGCACGTCGACGCCGCTCGTGGTGGCCGGTGTTGCCGTCGTGGCCGCCGGCATAGGCGGCGAAGTGGCGTCGGCCATCACCCTGAAAAACCTGAACGATGAAAAGGCGACCCTGCTGGGACAGGAAGCGTCGCTGACGGCCGAAGTCAAGCTGGCCACCGGCATCAGCGGCGGCTATGCCAGCCTGTCGAACCAGGTGCAGGCAGCCGTGCAATCGGCCACGCAGATGGAAAACGCGTGGGAATTCCTCAGCAGCGACCTGGGCAGCCTGATCGGCGACCTGCAGCAAGGCATACAAAACACGGACACCATCCGCACCCTGTTCCTGACGGCCGCCAACACGGAAATGCAAGCCGTCACCACGGACATCACCACGATCAAGGGCCAGATGACGGGCGTCACCAGCATCGTCGCGCCCAAGGGCCAGACGGTGGGCGAAGCGGCCGTTGCCGCAGCGGCGTGAGCGCCATGGCCGGCCTGTTGACGCAAACCATTGCCAACCTGCTGGCCGCGCAGCAGCAGATCGCGGCCCTCGGTGGCTTGCCGCCAGCCGCCCAGCAGATCCAGGCCGGCTGCAACGCCTTGATCCAGCCCATGGTGGCGCAGACGCGCGCGCTGCAACAGAGCGTCGCCGCCTTCGTCCAGACGGCAACGCCGCAGCTGGCGCAAGTACAAAGCATGCTGTCGGCGCAAGCGCCGCTGCCCGATATTAAGGCGGCGATGTCGGCCCTGCAACAGCAGGCACGGCAGCTGCAAGGCACGGCCAATGGCACGGCGGGCACGCTGACGGCGCAGACGGCGCAATTGAGGGGCTATTTCAACCAGCTTGCCGGTGTCGAGGCGGGTTTGCAAAGCCAGGTCACAAGCTTGCAGGGACAACTGGGCGACGCGCAAAGCGAACTCGATGCGGCGCAGAAGCGCTATTACTATCTGCTGGCGCTAGGTCCGTTCGGCCTGGTCGGCCTGGCCGTGGCGCTGGGCCTGTACTTGAAATGGAAGTCCGACGTCAGCGACCTGCAAGGCCAGATCGCCGGCCTGAACGGCCAGATCGGCGCCTTCAGTGGCATGAAGGCGGCGTGCCAGCAACTGGGCACGGATTGCCAGAGTCTCGCCGCCAGCATTTCGGGCGTGCGCAATGCCGTCAATTTTCTCGTCAGCGACTTGCTCGAGGTCAGCGGCGACCTGGACGCGGGCGACGCCGCGGTCGTCATTGCCCTGATGGCGACGGCCGCCAGCACGGAACTGGCCACCCTGGGCACGGATGCGGCTTGAGCCGCCTGAGGTCCATTGCTTGCAGGGACTGACGGCACGGGCGTTTATCGGGGATAATACGTCTTTCCCCTTGCCAGCACCCGCGCCACGATGAAATACCCCGCAGTTCAGCCTTTCAGCGATATCCTGCCCCGCTTGAGCGAGTTCGATGCCATCATCGACGTGCGCAGCCCGTCCGAATTCGCGGAAGACCACTTGCCGGGCGCCATCAACCTGCCCGTGCTGGACGACGAGCAGCGCGTGAGGGTCGGCACCCTGTACAAGCAAACGAGCGCCTTCGAGGCGAAGAAGCTGGGCGCGGCGCTGGTGGCGAAGAATATCGCGCGGCATATCGAAGACGGTTTGCTCGGTCATCCGCAGCACTGGAAACCGCTCGTCTATTGCTGGCGCGGCGGCAACCGCAGCGGCGCCATGGCGCACATTCTCGCGCGCATCGGCTGGCCCGTCACGCAGCTCGAGGGCGGCTACAAGGATTACCGGCGCCACGTGAATGCCGAGCTGGCCACCCTGCCAGAGCGCTTCGACTTCATCAACGTGCTGTGCGGCCCCACGGGCAGCGGCAAGAGCCGCTTGCTGCAAGTGCTGGACAGCCAAGGCGCGCAAGTTATCGACCTGGAAGACCTGGCGGCCCACCGCGGCTCCGTGCTGGGCGGCTTGCCCGAGGAAGACCAGCCATCGCAAAAAACATTTGAAAGCGCCCTGTGGCAGCAACTGCGCACTTTCGACCCGCAGCGGCCCGTGTTCATCGAATCGGAAAGCAAGAAAGTGGGCCGTTTGCGCGTGCCCGATGCGCTGATGGAAAAGATGCGCGCGGCCGATTGCACGGACGTGCTCCTGGCCACGAACCAGCGCGTGCAATTGCTGATGCAGGACTATGCGCATTTCGTCGGCGACCCGGCCCGCCTGAACGTGCAGCTGGCCCTGCTGACGCAGCTGCATGGCAAGGAAAAAATTGCCCACTGGCAGCAACTGGCTACTTCTGGGCGCATGGCAGAACTGGTGGAAGAATTGCTGGTCCAGCATTACGACCCCGTCTACCGCCAGTCGATCGCCCGCAACTTCAGCCGCTACGCCCAGGCGACGCCGCTGGTGCTGCCCGACATTTCAGAACATGCCTTTGAGCAAGCCGCACGCGCATTATGTGCTATCGTCGGCGGCAACCGTACCGCCAGCGCCGCGTGATGCCTGGCTTGCCACCCAATTACTTATTTCAGCAGGATGAAGACCATGTCCGATAGCGCAGCAACACCCAATACACCGATCCGATTGACCGAATTTGCCCATGGCGGCGGCTGTGGCTGCAAAATTGCGCCGGGCGTGCTGGCCGATATTTTAAAGGGCAGCGGCGGTTTTCCCCTGCCGAAGGAATTGCTGGTCGGCATAGAAACCTCGGATGACGCGGCCGTCTACCAGCTCAACGACGAGCAGGCGCTGATCGCCACGACGGACTTCTTCATGCCCATCGTCGACGACCCGTTCGACTTCGGCCGCATCGCCGCCACCAACGCCATTTCCGACGTGTACGCCATGGGCGGCACGCCCATCATGGCCTTGGCCCTGGTCGGCATGCCGATCAACAAGCTGCCCGTGGAAACCATCGGCCTGATTTTAAAGGGTGGCGAAACCATCTGCGCCCAGGCAGGTATTCCCATCGCGGGCGGCCACACCATCGATTCCGTCGAACCGATCTATGGCCTCGTCGTGCTGGGCCTGGTCCACCCGTCGCAAGTGAAGCGCAACGCGGGCGCACGCGCCGGCGACAAACTGGTATTGGGCAAGCCGATCGGCGTGGGCATCTTGTCGGCCGCGCTGAAGAAGAATGCGCTCGATGCGGGCGGCTACGCCTCCTTGATCGACAACACCACCAAATTGAATACCCCGGGCAAGAAACTGGCCCTGCTCGACGGCGTGCATGCGCTGACGGACGTGACGGGCTTCGGCTTGCTGGGCCACACCCTGGAACTGGCGCGCGGCGCCAAGTTGCAGGCGCGTATCGCCATGAATGATGTGCAGCTGCTGCCGCAAGTGCAGCAACTGGCGCAAAACGGCAACATCACGGGTGCATCCGGCCGCAACTGGCAGGGATATGGCGCCCAAGTGGCGCTGGCCGACAGCCTGAGCGCCATCGACAAGGCAATCCTGACGGACCCGCAAACGGCAGGCCCCCTGCTGGTGGCCTGCGCGCCGGAAGCCGTCGAGCAAGTGCTGGCGATTTTCCGTGCCGAAGGCTTTGCCGACGCCGTCGTCATCGGCGAGATGCAGGAAGGCACGACCGGGGTTTCCGTCATCTAATGAACAAATTTTTTTGCAAAGGCACTCCCATGACCACGTTCTCTAACTCATTTGGCAAGTTCCCTGCCATCCTGGCCACCGTCGCCGCCACCCTGGCCATCCACAGCGGCCTGGCGCAAGCGCAGCAAGTGCTGCGCGTATCGGCCATTCCCGACGAAGCGCCGACGGAATTGCAGCGCAAGTTCAAGCCGCTGGGCAGCTACCTCGAGAAAAAGCTGGGCATGAAGGTGGAATTTACGCCCGTCACCGATTACGCGGCCTCCGTGGAAGGCTTGATCAATAACAAGCTCGACATGGTCTGGTTCGGCGGTTTTACTTTCGTGCAAGCGAACGTGCGCAGCGGCGGCAAGATCGTCCCGCTGGTGCAGCGCGAGGAAGACACGAAATTCCGCTCGGTGTTCGTGACCACCAGCAAGGACATCAACCAGTTGTCGGACCTGAAAGGCAAGAATTTCACGTTCGGTTCGGAATCGTCGACCTCCGGTCACTTGATGCCGCGCTACTACCTGCTGGCCGCCAAGATCAATCCGGACACGGACATGAAGCGCATCGCATTTTCCGGCGCGCATGACGCCACCGTGGCAGCAGTGGCCGGTGGCAAGGTCGATGCAGGCACCTTGAATATCTCCGTGTGGGAAAAACTGGTCGAAGCGAAAAAAGTCGATCCTAGCAAAGTGCGCGTGTTCTACACGACGCCCGGCTACTACGACTACAACTGGAGCGTGCGCGCCGACATGAACCCGGCCGTGCGCAAGAAGCTGACGGACGCCTTCCTGGCGCTGGACCCATCGACGGCCGAAGGCAAGGAAATCCTCGAACTGCAGCGCGCCACCAAGTTCATCCCGACCAAGGCCGAGAACTACAAGGATATCGAAGCGGCCGCGCGCGATGCGAAGCTGTTGAAGTAATTGACACCGACGCGTTTGCCGTAGGTCGGATTAGCGGCGAAGCCGCGTAATCCGACACCAGCAATAATGCCAACAATGTTGTCGGATTAAGGCCTACGGCCTAATCCGACCTACCGACTTCACAAGCATGACATTCCAACTTCACAAGGTCAGCGTCCACCACGCGGGCGCCGCCGGTAATGCGCTGGCCCTGCGCGAGCTCAACCTGGACGTGGCCCAAGGTGAACAGATCGCCCTGATCGGCCCTTCCGGCGCTGGCAAGACCAGCTTGCTGCACACCCTGGCCTGCGCGCTGCGCCCGGAATCGGGTACATTGAACATTCTTGGCACTTCACCCTGGCAAGTCGCCAGCGCCGCGCGCCACCGCTTGCGCGCGCGCCTGTTCCTGGCGCCGCAGACGCCGCCGCTGCCGCCGCGCCAGCGCGTCGTCAACGCCGTGCTGGCAGGCCGCTTGCCGCAATGGAGTTTATGGACAGCCATCCGTTCGCTGCTGGCGCCAGTCGACCCGCGCGCCGCGTGGGAAGCGCTCGGTAAATTCAACCTGCAGGATAAACTGTATGCGCGTGTCGACCGCCTGTCCGGCGGCGAACGCCAGCGCTGCGGCATGGCCCGCGCGCTCGTGTCGGATGCGGAAGTCTTTCTCGTCGACGAACCCTTGTCCGCGCTCGACCCCACACTGGCTTTGCAGACCATCAATGTGCTGCAGGCCGAAGCGACGGCGCGCAACGCCACCCTGATCTGCAGCCTGCACCAGGTGGAAATCGCCCGCGCCTGCTTTACGCGCATCGTCGCACTGCGCGACGGCAAGGTCGTGTTCGATGCGCCCAGCAGCGAAGTCAGCGACGCCATGATCGCCGAGCTGTACCGCAACAAGGCCGATCCCGCACCGCAATTCGAGGCCGTGGAAACGCACCTGGACGCGGCGAGGCCCCTTTGCTGAAGAACGCCGACGCCGCCATGCCCCACGACCCCGCTTGGCGCGGCCGCCTGACCGGCGCTGCCGTCGTGCTGCTCGTGCTGTGGCCGATGCTGGTGCAGGCCGAATTCAAGCCGTGGATTTTATGGGATGCACAAAGCCTGGCGGCCACCTGGCAATTCATCGCCAGCTTCGTGCCGCCCGCCCACTCGCTGGAATTTCTGCAACTGGTGGCCATTTCCAGCTGGGAAACCATTGCCATGGCCACGGCCGGCATGGCGCTAGCCATGCTGGGCGCCATTCCATTAACCTTGCTGGTGACGGAGCGCCTGTCGATTTCGCGCATCGGCAGCGGCACCGTCTCGCCCTTGGCCGCCGCCCTGCGCCACGCAGTGCGCGCGCTGCTGGTGCTGCTGCGCAGCGTACCGGAACTGGTCTGGGCATTGTTATTGGTACGCATAGTCGGCCTGGGGCCGACGGCGGGCGTGATCGCCATCGCCCTCACCTACTGCGGCATGCTGGGCAAGGTCTACGCGGAAATCCTCGAATCGTCGGATGCGTCCGCCTGCAACGCCTTGCTCCACAACGGCAGCGGCCGCTTGAAAGCCTTGCTGTACGGCGCCCTGCCCGAATCGGCCGCCGAACTGGTGTCGTACACGATTTACCGCTGGGAATGCGCGATCCGCGGCTCCGTCGTCATGGGCTTTGTCGGCGCGGGCGGCCTGGGCCAGCGCATGGATGAATCGATGAAAATGATGGCGGGCAATGAGCTGGCCACGATGCTGATGGTCTTCGTGCTGCTGGTGGCGGGCGCCGATGCCGTGTCCGCCATGCTGCGCCGGAGGCTGGCATGAGGCATTTCACCGCGATGCCCGCGCCTGCGCCCGTGCGCTGGTCGACCTGGGCCTTGCTGGCCGGTTTGCTGCTGCTGGTCATCGCCAGCTTCGCCACCCTGCCCCTGAAATGGGGCGAGTTCTTCAGCGCCGACGCCGTGCGCACGAGCGCCGACTTCCTGCATGGCTTCGCCCCGCCCGAACTGGCGCCCAACTTCCTCATGAAAGTGGGCGTCGCCACGTTCGAGACCCTGGCCATGTCGGCCATCGGCACGGTGATCGCGGCACTCGTGGGCGCGCTGCTGGCCCTGCCCGCCAGCGGCCGCTTTGGTCGCTTGGCGCGCAATGCCACGCGCGCGATACTCAACGTGCTGCGCTCGATTCCCGAACTGGTATGGGCTTCGATTCTGCTGATCGCCGCCGGCCTGGGCCCGTTCGCGGGTACCCTGGCGCTGGCCCTGCACACGGTGGGCGTGCTGGGCCGACTGTTTGCCGACGCGTTTGAAAACTGCCCGCCCCTGCCTGCCGCCACCTTGCGCATCAATGGCGCGCGCCCCGCCGTGGCCTTTTTGTACGCCACCTTGCCGCAGTGCAGTCCGCAGATGATGTCGTACACCTTGTACCGCTGGGAAAACAATATTCGCGCCGCCGCCATCCTCGGCGTCGTCGGTGCGGGCGGCCTGGGGCAAATGCTGAAATACCATCTGTCGCTGTTCCAGATGCAGAACGCGGCAACCGTCATCGTCGCCATGCTGCTGATGGTGGCCGCCGTCGATGGCCTGAGCTACCTGCTACGCCGCGCCATGACCCGTTAATTCTTTACTTTTTACAAGGAAAACCCATGTCAGGCTGGTGGACCATTATCTCGACAGACACACCGGAACAAATGGCCGACATGACGAAAGTCAACAAGGACGCTTTTCTCGCCACGTGGGAAGCGGGCCTGTTCGGCGCCGACTGGATCGCCCAGCTGTGCCACGATGGCAAGGCAACCCAGCTGTCGTCGAACGGCTTTCCCAACCGCTACACGGCGCTGGCGAACGTCGTCGTGCCCCTGCTGCAGGCGGGTATCGCCGAAGCGCAGGATGGCGAATTTCCGCAGGACCGGCTCACAGGCTGGCCCGGCTGCATTACCGTGCACCAGGACCGCATCGCCGCCTGTGAACCGGGTCAACTGCTGACCATCGAAGTGTGGGATCAATCGTAAATGATGATCGAAGGCAAATGGTTTAGACTGATGCGCAGCTGCAACTAGAGGAGTTCATGATGGGATTGGCAATTTCGGTCGGCGCCCTTGCCGACCTGCAGGAAGAAGACCCGGAAGGCGCGCAGTGGCTCGTCACCGCTTTGGACGAAGCCAATCTGCTGCTGCAAAAGGCGGGGCTGCCACAGCACAGCGAACCGGCGACGCTGCCGCAACTGGACTCGCGCGTCATGCTCGATTCCTTTCCATACAGCTTCCTGCACACCCTGCGCCGCGCGTATGCCCATGCGCGCCTCGATGCGCAATGGCGCGCCACGCCACTGGCCGAAAACGAGGATGCAACGGAGGATCCGGTGCTCGATGCCGCGCAGGATGACTTTGACAGCCACTTGATCTGCCATTCCGACTGCGAGGGCTTTTATTTCCCCCTCGTCTTCGAGGAAGTCATTTTTGCCGATGAGGAACACGCGCTGCTGGGTGGCATGCTGGGCTCCTCGTACAGCCTGCGTGCTGAACTGGTCACGGTCGCGCCCGCGCTGGGCATCTTCCTGCTGGGCGACGAACTGAGCGATGAAGAAGCGGCCCGCATCAATGCGCGCATCGACGCCGAAGAAGGCCTGGAACGCGAACTGGTCGCCTGGCTGGCCGCTTACGAGGCATGCCGGCTCAGCATCGAACACAAAACGGCGATCGTCTTCAATTGAGCATGCGTATACGCTCCACCATCGTCAGCGACTGGCCGGCCTTGAAAGCCACGCGCCTGGCCGCCCTGCTCGACGCGCCCACGGCCTTTGGCGCCAGCCACGCCAGCGCTGCCGGGTTTTCCGATGCCGACTGGCAGCAGCGCGCCATCAGCACGCCACAGCGCACCTTTTTCCTCGCCTTTGACGGAGAACGCCCCATCGGCCTGGCCGCACAAGTGGTGGCCGGCAATGGCGAGTGTCATCTGATCGCCATGTGGGTGCATCGGGAATATCGGGGCCGGAATGTCGCGCAAGGCCTGGTCGACGCCGTGAAACAATGCGCTGTCGGCAATGGCTATCGTCGCCTGGTGCTCGACGTGGCGCCGGAAAATGCGCGCGCGGCGGCGTTTTACCAGAAACAGGGCTTTGTCTTTTTACCGGAGTGGGAAGCGCTGGAAAGCCATCCGCATATCCAGGTGCAGAAGATGGAGTGGCTGGCGCCTGCATAAGTATTAACCAATGGAGAGGTGCAAAGCGATGTTGCGATCTATGTCGACACTCCTTCTATTGACTGTCCTTGCCGGCAAGGCGAGCGCAGCGAATATTCCGGATATCGTTCTTGAATATGCCCATGCGTTTGCGCAAACACAGGCGGCGGACAAGCAACCACCTGCGCCGCCAGCCGAATATGCGCAATGGTTCTTTCAAGGCTTGACCCATCCCTCAGGCGGCATCGTAACGCAATCGGCCGCCATGCGTGACGCCTACGTGAATGGCCAACGCTATTGGCGCGATCATCCGTCCGAACGGACCAACATCATGGCAGGCTATGGCTACCGTGCCATCGAGCGCGATGGCGTCTGGTCGCGGGGCTTTGAAAAGAGTGTCTTCCAGCCGGTCTCTATTGACCTGGACGGCGACGCCGGCGACGACGCATGGTGGTTCAACTCCTTCGGCAGCGTCGCGTGGCACGACATCGGCCTGGAGGCGCCCAACTCAAGCTATCAGCAGCCGCGCGTGCATATTGTCGGCTATCTCAGTCCCAAAGGCCATTATGGCCATCTGGGCGCCTATGAACGTGAAGTCCTGGTCACGTCGGGCGTCGCCGTGCAAGCCGCAGATCATTGAGGGCGAATCCGGATAAACGCGATTTCAAGCACTCCATTCATCCCGATTGACATCCTGTCTTAAAAACCTCCTGGCGCCTGTGTTTTTTTCTACACTCATGCCAGCCATTAATTGAGATGAAGAGGATGAATATGCGTGCAATAGCTGGTCTTATGCTGTGTTTATGCGGCGCTGCGGTGCAAGCCCGGGCGGACACGGCGCAAGCCATGGAGCCATCCGTCAATGTGAAGGGCATCCGGGATCCGGACTGGAAGCCCTACAGTGCCATGCTCAAGGGCGTCAAACGCTTCGAGGAAAAACATGGTCTGGCACCAGGCGCGCAACTGCGCTTCATCCTGGAGCCACGCAATGCCGATGTCGACATGCACGCCATCGCGCTGCGGCTGGAAAGCGACGAGGCGGGGATGCCGATACCGCTGGGCGAGCGCAATATCTTCACCTTGCCCGTCGAACAGGGGCCGCTGTATGAGAAGGCCGAGCTGACCGTGAACCGCAAGGCGGGGTCGGTCAGGTGGATTCCCTATGTCAGGAGCGCGCCCACGAGCGACACGCTCCGCCGGCTGGGCGACCTGCGGCTGGCGTGCGAAGTGCATTGGGCCATCGACAAGGACACCTTGCCTTTTGCGATGCGCACGGCGATGGGCGCACTGGGCGGGCCGTGCAATTTCGTGTCGCAAAAAGGAACCTACAGCTTTTCCGAGCCACGGCGCATCACGGCCGCGACGATCAGCTACAACGGCAAAAGCGCGCCCGTGCCCTTCAACGGATCGTCGTTCACGCCGCCGTTGCGGGAGCAGGACTGGAGCGATGACAGCATGATCGAACTGACATTCGACAATGACCAGACTGCGCGGTGATTATTTCACCCGCTGCTTTTCCAGCTTGCGCGCCAATGTGCGCCGGTGCATGCCGAGGCGGCGGGCCGTTTCCGAAATATTAAAGTCCGTCTCGGCCAGCATTTCGTGGATGCGTTCCCATTCCAGGGTCTTGATGTTGGTGGCGCGGTTCGTCAGTTCGATGTCGGCGTTGCCGGCCACGTGGCCGAAGGCCGCTTCGATGTCGTCCGTGTTCGACGGTTTCGCCAGATACTGGCAGGCGCCCAGCTTGATCGCTTCGACGGCCGTGCCGATGCTGGCGTAGCCCGTCAGGACGACGATCAGCATGTCCGGGTCGTGCTGGTGCAGCATCTGCACGCAAGCGAGGCCCGAAGTATTGCCATTCAACTTCAGGTCGACGACGGCGTAGTCGGGGCAATGCTGTTCCAGCAAGGCGCTCGCTTCGTCGAAATTGGTGGCCAGGATGACCTGGTAGCCGCGCCGCTCGAACGAGCGGCCCAGGGTGCGGGCAAACGCGGCGTCGTCTTCCACGATCAGTAACAGACGGTCATCCTGCATGGTGGTCGCTTTCTCTTTCCAGTTTGATGGCCGCCAGCGGCAAGGCCAGGTGCACCACCGCCCCGCCCTGCACCCGGTTGCGCGCCGTTACCGTGCCGCCCAGGGTGCGCGCGACATTGACCACCAGGAACAAACCGAGGCCGCCGCCCGGCTTGCCCTTGCTGCTTTGGTACGGCTTGCCCAGGTGCGTCAGCATTGACGGCTCGAAGCCGGGACCCGCATCGGTAATGACCAGGTGCAACGCGTCCGCTTCGCGCGTCGCTTCGAAACGCAGCCACTCGGGCGACGCTTCCAGCGCATTGTCGAGCACGTTGCAAATGGTTTGCTTCAGGGTCGAATCGAATACGACGGGCACGTCGTGCTCGATGCGGTTATCGTACTCGAAACCCTGGATCGGGCGGCTGGTGCGCCACTCGTCGACCAGGTCGTTGAGGAAGGTATTGATCGTCGTTTTCACGGAAGATTCCCCGCGCGCCTCGCCCGCCGACAATAAAATACCGCTGACGATGCTCTTGCAGCGCTGCAGCTGCGCCTGCATTTCCGTGATTTCTTCCAGCAATTCGCTGTTCTTGCTCAATTCCGGCATGCGGCGCCAGTCGCCGAGGATGACGGAGAGTGTTGCCAGCGGCGTGCCCAGCTCGTGCGCGGCGCCCGACGCCAGCAAGCCCATGCGGATGATGTGCTCTTCTTCCGCCGCGCGCTGCCGCAAGTCCGCCACCTTGGCGTCGCCGGCGCGCTGGTTGCGGTTGATGCGCGTGATGAAGACCACCAGCAAGGCCGCGTTCAGGATGAAACAGATCAGCAAGCCTTGCACGTACAGGCTGGAAAAGCCCCGCTCGGGGTCGATCGGCAGAATCAGGGGGCCGGGCAGCAAGGCCAGGCCGGCCAGGCACAGGCTCGTGATGGCCACCATGATCCACGTCGACCACACTTCCAGCAGGACGGCGCTGAGGATGACTTGCAGTAAATACAGGAAGGCAAACGGATTGCTGATGCCGCCGCTCAGGTAAAGCTGGGCCGTCAGCACGGTGACGTCGACCAGCAAGGCGAGGAACAGGGCCGTGTTGGAGACGGGCTGGCGTTCGTGCCAGCGCAACAGGCTGGCCAGGTTGAAGGCGATGAGGCAGGACAGCACTTCGAGCATGTAGGGCACGGGCAAGGCGATGCCCAGTCCCACGCCCACGCCGAAGATCGTGCTGATCTGGCCGATCACGGCCAGCCAGCGCAGCTGGATCAACAGCTTCATGTTCTGGTGGCCGGCCGGATGTTCCATCTCGGCCGCCACCGCGCCGCGCTCTAACACTTCGCGGTTGGGCAGGATCTCAATCCTGCCCGGCATGGTCGCTCTCTTGCGTGCCGGCAGCGCGGCGCGCGCGACGGCGCTTGTCTTCGCGCACGATCCACCACGTGATGCCGGCCACCATCAGGGCAAGCGCGAACCACGTCAAGGCGTACACGAGGTGGTTGTTGTGGAAGGAAATCACGGTCAGGCCGCCGACGGGTGCGTCGCTGGCCGTTTCCGATTTTGCCTTTGCATCGACAAAATATGGCGCCACCTTGGTCAGCATGTGCGAGGCGCCGATGGCGGCCACGTCGCGCGAATACCAGTGCTGCGTGGCGGGACTGTTTTCGCGCAAGAAACCGCCGCCCGTCTCGCTGACGCGCAGCAAGCCGTCGACGTGCACGATGCCGGCCGGCGTGCCGGCGGCGATGCCTTCGCGTTTCGGCACGAAGCCGCGGTTGACCAGTACGGTGCTGCCATCGGCCAGACGCAAGGGCGTCATCAGCCAGTAACCGCTGCCCAGTGCCGTCGTTGCTTGCACCAGGGTATTGAAAATGGGGAGATAGGTACCGGAGAGTCGCACATGGCGGTATTCATCCGTTTGCTGCGTGATGCTGGCCCAAGCTGCGGGTCCAGGTGCGTCCGTTGCGGGCGCATGTACGCGTTGTTCGACGCGCTCGATCAGGTCAAGCTTCCAGAACAGGCGCTTGACTTGCCAGGTGCCCAGGGCACAGAAACCGGCAAACAAGATCCCCGCCAGCAAGGCTAATGCGTAGCGCACAGCCATGCCGCGTGGGCCTGGCGCGGCATCTTGCGATGCGGCGCCAGGGGCGCGCCCGGTGTTGCTAGGGCGCGTTTGACTCATCATGGAGCCGTTTTCGTATGCATGTATTCAGGCATCAGATCCGGCATCATGTTGTGGTTCATGTGGTACATGACCCACAGGGAACCGGCCATGGCAATGCCCACGATCATGATGGTGAAGATCAGCGCCATCATGTTCCAGCCGCCTTCGGACTTGGTGTTCATGTGCAGGAAGTACACCATGTGTACCACCACTTGAACAGCCGCGAACGCCAGCAGGACCAGGCCCATGGTGCCCGAGTTGGTGATGGCTTTCGTCATCACCAGCCAGAACGGAATGGCCGTCAGGATCACCGACAGGATGAAACCGATCGTGTAGCTTTTCAGGCTGCCATGATCGTGGTTGTCATGGTGGTGGCTATCGCCGTGTGTGTGGTGGTCGCTCATGGCAGCACTCCCATCAGGTAGACAAAGGTGAAGACGCCGATCCAGATGACGTCCAGGAAGTGCCAGAACAGCGACAGGCACATCATGCGGCGGCCGTTTTCCGGGGTCAGGCCATGCTTGTTCAACTGGAACATCAAGGTCACGAGCCAGATCACGCCGAACGTCACGTGCAAGCCGTGGGTACCGACCAGCGCGAAGAACGACGACAGGAACGCGCTGCGCTGCGGACCGGCGCCTTCGTGGATCAGATGAATGAATTCATACATTTCCAGCGACAGGAAGGCCAGGCCGAACAGGCCCGTGATGCCCAGCCAGACCAGGGTGCTGCGCAATTGCTTGCGCTGCATGGCCAGCATGGCGAAGCCGTAGGTGATCGACGACAGCAGCAGCATGGCCGTGTTGACGGCCACCAGCGGCAGGTCGAACAGCGCGGCGCCCGTCGGGCCGTCCGCGTAGCTGCGGCCGACCACGGCGTACGTGGCGAACAGACAGGCGAAGATCAGGCAATCGCTCATCAGGTAGAGCCAGAAACCCAGCAAGCTGCCGTTTTCCGGGTGGTGCTCGCGCACAAAGTAGCTGCGCGTGCTTGGTGCGGCGCCAGCGGCGCCGGTGTTATGGGCGATGGTATCAGACATGGCT
Source organism: Janthinobacterium sp. Ant5-2-1 (assembly GCF_001445815.1). Classification (NCBI taxonomy): domain Bacteria; kingdom Pseudomonadati; phylum Pseudomonadota; class Betaproteobacteria; order Burkholderiales; family Oxalobacteraceae; genus Janthinobacterium; species Janthinobacterium sp. Ant5-2-1. The sequence goes on from NZ_LNCE01000008.1 coordinate 28,721, forward strand.
GCTCAGCAATTTAGTATAAGCGTCTTCGGTACGGACCACTTCTTCCGCAGGAATGTAGTAATCGCGCTTGTAGTTAAAGGTATGGACGATGATGGTAACCATCATGATCACGAAGCCAATGCTGGCGACGAGCCACATTTGCCAGATCAGGCCAAAACCGACCAGTGCGGACAGTGCGGCGATCACGAAACCAGCCCAGGTGTTCTTCGGCATGTGGATCTTCGTGAAACCGGACGTCGGACGCTGGTAACCGTGTTTCTTCATGTCAGTCCATGCATCGAGTTCGTGCACTTGTGGCGTGAAGGCGAAATTATAGTCTGGCGGTGGCGACGACGTCGACCATTCCAGCGTACGGCCACCCCATGGGTCACCGGTCACGTCGCGCAGTGCGTGACGGTTGCGGTAGCTGACGAAGAACTGGATCAGCATGGAGCCGATGCCCAGTGCGATCGAGACGGCGCCAAACCAGGCGATGATGGTCCAGATTTGCAGCGATGGATCTTCGAAGTGGTTGACACGACGGGTCACGCCCATCAGGCCCAGCACGTACAGCGGCATGAAGGCCAGGTAGAAGCCGACGAACCAGAACCAGAACGAGCACTTGCCCCAGAACACGTCGAGCTTGTAACCGAAGGCTTTCGGGTACCAGTAGTTGATCGCAGCGAAGACACCGAAGACCACGCCGCCGATAATCACGTTATGGAAGTGGGCGATCAGGAACAGGCTGTTGTGCAGCACGAAGTCAGCTGGTGGTACGGCCAGCAATACGCCGGTCATGCCGCCGATGGTGAAGGTGACCATGAAGCCGATCGTCCACAGCATGGGCAGTTCGAAGCGGATACGGCCGCGGTACATGGTAAACAGCCAGTTGAAGATCTTCGCGCCCGTCGGGATCGAAATGATCATCGTCGTGATGCCGAAGAAGGAGTTGACGCTGGCGCCCGAACCCATGGTGAAGAAGTGATGTAGCCATACCAGGTACGACAGGATCATGATGACGCAGGTGGCGTACACCATCGAGGCGTAGCCGAACAGACGCTTGCTGCTGAACGTGGCGACGACTTCCGAGAACACGCCGAACAGTGGCAGGATCAGGATGTAGACCTCCGGGTGACCCCAGATCCAGATCAGGTTGACGTACATCATGGCGTTGCCGCCCAGTTCCGTAGTGAAGAAGTTAAAGCCTGCGACGCGGTCCAGCGACAGCATGGCCAGCACAGCCGTCAGTACCGGGAAAGCGGCGACGATCAGGATGTTGGTGCACAGTGCGGTCCAGGTGAAGACTGGCATTTTCATCCAGGTCATGCCTGGCGCGCGCATCTTGACGATGGTGGCGATCAGGTTGACACCGGACAATAGCGTCCCGACCCCGGCAATCTGCAAGGACCAGATGTAATAGTCTACCCCCACGTCCGGACTGCCGACGATGCCCGACAGCGGTGGATATGCCAGCCAGCCCGTACGGGCGAATTCGCCGACGAACAGCGAAGCCATGACCAGGGCGGCGCCCATGGTGGTCATCCAGAAGCTGAAGTTGTTAAGGAAAGGGAAAGCCACGTCGCGCGCGCCGATTTGCAGCGGCACCACGTAGTTCATCAGACCCGTCACGAAAGGCATCGCGACGAAGAAGATCATGATCACGCCGTGGGCGGTGAAGATCTGGTCGTAGTGATGCGGTGGCAGGAAGCCGGCATTGTCGCCAAAGGCAACAGCCTGCTGGGTACGCATCATCAGCGCGTCGGCAAAGCCGCGCAGCAGCATGACGAGGCCCAGGATCATGTACATGATACCGATTTTTTTATGGTCGATACTGGTGATCCAGTCGCGCCACAGGGTACCCCAGACGCGGAAATACGTCAGTGCCGCAACGAGTGCGATACCGCCCAGGGCAACCATGGCAAAGGTCACCAGCAGGATAGGTTCGTGAAATGGAATTGCATCCCAAGTCAGACGGCCGAATATAAGCTTCGTCAGATCAATATGGTCTAGCATTGTTACTCTCAGAGAAAAAAGGGAGGCGCCAGGCAAACGGCGCCAGTATCTGCAGCGCAATGCGCTGCGGGATTCATGCAGTTGTTACTTGGCTTGAACGCCCTTTTCAACCACTGCATCGCTAGCGACTACTGCCGTTACGGCCGCTACCGGGCTATTTGCCATCGTCAATTTATATGGCTGGACCGGCGTCACGCACAGGGCGTCGGAAACGATGGTGCGGTTCAGGATTGCCTTGTACAGGTCGTTAGGTACGGCGCTGTAGCGGCGCACCGGGTCGCGTTCGCTAGGCTGGGCCAGCGACAGGTAGTCGTCGCGGTTCAGCGCGCCGCCACCGGCACGTGCCGATTCCACCCATTTGTCGAAGTCCGCATCATTGACACCGTGGAACTTGAAGCGCATGCCCGAGAAACCGGCACCGCTGTAGTTCGCGGAGAAGCCTTTATAGACGCCAGGCTTGTTGATGACGGCATTCAACTGCGTTTCCATGCCCGGCATGGCGTAGATCTGACCTGCCAGTGCGGGGATGAAGAACGAGTTCATGACGGACGACGCGGTGATCTTGAAGCGGATTGGACGATCGACAGGCGCGTACAGTTCATTCACGGAAGCGATGCCTTGCTCCGGGTAGATGAACAGCCATTTCCAGTCCAGGGCCACGACTTCGACGATCATCGGCTTGTGGCTGGCAGGAATTGGGCGGTTGGCGTCGATACGGCTCAATGGGCGGTATGGATCGAGGGTGTGGGTGCTGATCCAGGTCAGCAGGCCCAGCACGATGATGATCAACAGGGGCGCGCCCCAGATAATCAGCTCGAGGCGAGTCGAGTGGTCCCAGTCCGGCTCGTATTTGGCCGCGGTGTTGTTTTTTCTATAGCGCCATGCGAAAAGCAGGGTCAGGGCGATTACCGGAACGATAATCAACAGCATCAGCAATGTCGAGATGACAATCAGATTGCCTTGCTGAACTGCGATGTCACCAGACGCGTTCAGTACCACCGTATTGCAACCAGCCAACAATGCGAGAGGTAAAAGAAGCAGTCCGCGACGAACTTTTAATGAAAACATACAGGAAAGTCCAGTACAGGGGATGAAGATATGGTACTGTATTCTCACTGGAGCGCGTTGGCAATTGGACGTTTTGTCCACCCCCTTGCTCGGATTTTCACTGGGTGGTTGCGGAGTTTTCCTACAACTACCTATTGAATAGTCCTACTCCGGGCGTGAGACACCCGGGGTATGTTACGCGTTGGCCGAACTCGAAACTATATTGGAGACGATCATCATGTCCAGCACGCGCATACACAGCGGGGATGTACCCGCCGACTTTTCCCCCCACTCCCTGCGCGACGCACGCGGGGCCGGCACGGTCGAATCGCATATCGACCCCGGTGAGATCGCCGTCGGCGTGATCATCGGCCGCGCTTCCGAATACTTTGACTTCTTTGTCTACGCCATCGCCTCGGTGCTGGTGTTTCCACGCGTCTTCTTCCCATTCGAAGAACGCCTGGAAGGTACCTTATATGCATTCCTGATCTTTTCGTTCGCCTTCATCGCCCGTCCGTTCGGCACCGTGATATTCATGGAGATCCAGCGCCGCATGGGACGCAGCGCCAAGCTGACGTTCGCCCTGTTCCTGCTGGGCGTGTCGACAGCCGGCATCGCCTTCCTGCCGACGTATTCCCACCTAGGCTTTGCCGCCATCATCTGGCTGTCCGTGCTGCGCATCGGCCAGGGTGTGGCGCTGGGCGGTTCGTGGGACGGCTTGCCGTCGCTGCTGGCCCTGAACGCGCCGGAAAACAAACGCGGCTGGTACGCCATGCTGGGCCAGCTGGGCGCACCGGTCGGCTTCCTGATCGCCGCCGGCCTGTTCTGGTTCATGCTGACCACCCTGACCGATGAAGATTTCCTCGACTGGGGCTGGCGCTATCCTTTCTATGTGGCTTTCGCCATCAACGTGGTGGCCCTGTTTGCCCGTCTGCGCCTGGTGTCGACGAATGAATATGCGCGCCTGCTCGACGAACGTGAACTGCAGCCCGTGAGCGTGTTTGAAATGAGCCGCGGCCAGGGCCGCAACGTGCTGATCGGCGCCCTCGCCGCGCTGGCCAGCTACGCCCTGTTCCACCTCGTCACCGTGTTCCCGCTGTCGTGGATTTCCGTCTACCAGACGCGTTCCGCTTCGGACTTCCTGCAAGTCCAGATGCTGGGCGCCGTGCTGGCCGCCATCGGCGTGGTGATTTCCGGCTTGCTGGCCGATAAAGTGGGCCGCCGCACCACCCTGGGCGTGCTGGCCGTGCTGATCGCCATCTTCAGCGCCTTCGTGCCAACCCTGATGGGTGGCGGCAATACGGGCCAGGACGTCTTCATCCTCGTCGGCTTCAGCCTGCTGGGCTTGTCCTACGGCCAGGCAGCCGGCGCCGTGACGGCCAACTTCCCTGCCCGCTTCCGCTACACGGGCGCGGCCTTGACGTCCGACCTGGCCTGGCTGGTCGGCGCCGGCTTCGCACCACTGGTGGCGCTGGGCCTGTCGGCCAACTTCGGCCTCGCCTATGTCAGCTTCTACCTGCTGTCGGGCGCCGTCGCTTCGCTGGCGGCCCTGAGCCTGAACCGGGCGCTGGAAATCCGCGACTGACATTTGGCAGCGCGCCGCCACCCGGAACACCCCAGAAAACGCCGGCACCGTCCGGCGTTTTTTCGTAGGTCGGCTTAGCCCGCAGGGCGTAAGCCGACAGGCGCCGCCACAAAGATCGTCAGATTACGCTGCGCTAATCTGACCTACGCAGCTAAAATTGACATATATAGGCAATCTGGGTCGCAGCGCGCCGCCACCCGGAACACCCCAGAAAACGCCGGCATCGTCCGGCGTTTTTTCGTAGGTCGGCTTAGCCCGCAGGGCGTAAGCCGACAGGCACCGCCACAAAGATTGTCAGATTACGCTGCGCTAATCTGACCTATGCAGCTAAAACCCCGGCCCGGCTCACTGTATCGCCAGTTGCCGCCCGCCCGTGCCTTCCTTCTTCGGCAAGTCCAGCAGCAGTACGCCATTTTCATAGCGGGCCTGCGCGCCGGCCTCGTCCACCTCGTGCGGCAGCACGAAGCTGCGGTATTGCTGGCCATACTCGCGTTCGCTGCGCACGGTCTTGCCACCACTGTCGCGCGTCACTCTTTCATCCTTGAGTTCGGCGCTGATGGAGACGCGGTTGCCGTCGATGGAAACCTTGATATCGTCCTTATTCACGCCGGGAATGTCCGCCTGTACCTGATAAGCTTGTTCGGTTTCGGAAATGTCGACACGCATGCGTGACGAACCGCCATCGCGCAGGCGCAAGGCGGGCGCGAAAAAGTCGTGCATGAATTCTTCCATGTCGCTGAACGGGTCGAAACGTGCCAGCGGGTTTTGCGGATCGCGACGGATCAGTTGATTAGCCATGATGTCCTCCTGCATGGGCTGGTTTGCACACGGCGGCCGTCCGCAGGGACGTCGCCACCTCTTGCATCTTAGGATGCTAACAACCAATCTCTTTGATCTGCCTCAATCGTGGCCAGCTTGATTTTCCTTCTCCTTCATCTGTGCGTTGCCCCGCATTGCACTGCCTTGCGACTGCGGAAAATGCCCCAAGGCTGTTATGCTAGCGCACGCTATGCTTGACCACCAGAAAGCTTGCATTTCAATTAAAATTGACTTTTCGCGACAGCCTTACACGGACATAATGAATACCAAGACCCCGATCGACTCCTTCAGCTTTCGCCGCATCCTCGCCCGCAACGTGACCTTGCCGCTGGTCATCGGGGTCGTCACGGCCCTCGTGTTCGTCGGCCTGATCGCCTATTTGCTGTCGGCCCTGCGCTCGGTCGAGCATTCCGAACGGGTGATCGGCAATGCGAATGAAGTCATGAAGTTGTCGGTCGACCTGGAAACGGGCATGCGCGGCTATTTGCTGACGGGTGACGAAACGTTTTTGGCGCCATATAAGTCGGGCAAGGCGAAGATCGCCGTCGAAATGAGCACCCTGCTGGAATTGATATCCGACAGCTCCATCCAGGTGGACCGCTTGCGCCGCATCCGCGCGCTGCAAGGCCAGTGGCTCGATTACGCTGAAGGCGTGATCGCCCAGCGCCGCAACAACCAGGAATTCCTTGCGCGCGTACGCCAGGGCGAAGGCAAGCTGGAGTTCGACGAAATCCGCCGCGAATTCCTCGCCTTCCTGTCCATGGAGCAGCGCTTGCGCCAGGAACGGGCCGATACGGCCGAAAGCCGCACCATGCTGGCAGTCATCGTGTTCCTCGTCCTCAGCCTGGGATTGTCGGGCCTGCTCGCCTACCTGGGACGCCGTGAATTGCTGCGCCTGTCCGATATCTACAACGATGCGCTCGAGCAGCGCGGCAAGGATAACGACGTGTTGCAGGAGCAAGCCTGGCTGCGCACGGGGCAGACGGAACTGGCGGCCCACACGAGCGGCCAGCTGGGCTTGCCGCAACTGGGACGCCATGTGCTGGACTTCCTCGCCCACCGCCTCGACGTGGCCATCGCCACCCTGTACGTCGTCGACGAGGATGGCAGCCTGCGTCGCACGGCCGTGTATGGCTTCAACGATCAGGGCGTGAAGGACAAGCAGGTGTTCAAGCTGGGCGAAGGCCTGGTGGGCGAGACGGCGCGCGAAAAGCGCCTCAAGCATGTGCAGCAAGTGCCCGAGAATTACCTGACCGTGACGTCGAGCCTGGGCCGCGGCGCGCCGCTGGAACTGGTTTTAGCACCCGTCAACAATGAAGGCGTCGTCAACGGCGTCATCGAACTGGGTTTTACGCATCCCGTCAGCGCCCGCGCCAAGGAATGGCTGAATCTGATTGCAGCGAATGTCGGCACCTCGCTTGAGGCTGCCCTGTACCGCCAGCGCCTGCAAAACGTGCTCGAAGAAACCCAGCAACTGAATGAAGAACTGGAAGTGCAGCAGGAAGAACTGCGCACGGCCAATGAAGAGCTTGGCGAGCAGTCGCGCGTGCTGGAACAGTCGCAAGCCCACCTGGAAGAGCAAAAGGCGGCGCTGGAGCAGTCGAACGAGCAGCTGGCCGTGCAGGCCCTGTCGCTGGACCAGAAGAACATGGCCATCGTCCAGGCGCACGCCCAGCTGGAAGCGCGCGCCGAGGAACTGCAGCGGGCCAGCCGCTACAAGTCAGAATTCCTGGCGAACATGTCGCATGAGCTGCGCACGCCGCTGAACAGCTCGCTGATCCTGTCCAAGCTGCTATCGGACAACACCAGCGGCAACCTGACGGCCGAGCAAGTGACATTTGCGCAAACCATCTATTCGGCCGGCAACGATTTACTCACCCTCATCAACGATATCCTCGACATTTCCAAGGTCGAGGCCGGCAAGCTGGAATTGACGCCGGAAAGCGTGCCCTTCGACGAACTGCTCAGCAGCATGAAAATGCTGTTCGGCGCCCAGGCGCAGCAAAAGAAACTGACGCTGAGCGTCAAGGTGGCGCCGGACTCTCCGCCTTCGCTCGTCAGCGACCGCCAGCGCCTCGAGCAAATCCTGAAAAACCTGCTGTCGAACGCCATCAAGTTTACCGATACGGGCACGGTGTCCCTGCACGTGAGCACCGATGCAGCCGGCCAGGTACGCTTCCAGGTGCAGGATTCGGGCATCGGCATTGCCGACGACCAGCAGCACAAGATTTTCGACGCTTTCCACCAGGCCGACGGCACCACCAGCCGCCGCTATGGCGGCACGGGCCTGGGCCTGTCGATTTCGCGCGACCTGGCCGCCTTGCTGGGCGGCAGCATCGAGCTGGCCAGCACGCCAGGCCAGGGCAGCACGTTTACCCTGGTGCTGCCGGCCGTCATGCCGGAGCGCGCCGTGGAAGCGGAGCCGGCCCCGGCCGCAGTGCCGCAAGCGCCCGCAAAAATCGCGGCCGCCGCGCCCAAGGCGGCGCCCGCCGCCAAGCCCGTGCCGCTGCCCATCTTCCAGGATGACCGCGACAGCGTGCCGGCCGCCAAGACGGGTCAGCGTTCCGTGCTTGTAATCGAGGATGAACCGTCGTTTGCCGGCATCCTGTTCGACCTCGCGCATGAAATGCAATACCGTTGCCTGGTGGCGCACGGCGCCGATGAAGGCTTGCGCCTGGCCGAGGAATTCCTGCCCGACGCCATCCTGCTCGACATGGGCTTGCCGGACCGCCCGGGCTTGCTGGTCTTGCAGCAACTCAAGGAAAACCCGCTGACGCGGCACATTCCCGTGCACATCGTGTCCGGCAACGACCAGATGCAGGAAGCCATGCAGCTGGGCGCCATCGGCTACGCCACCAAGCCGCGCACGCGCGAACAGTTGAAGGAAGTGTTCCGCAAGCTCGAGTCGAAATTCACGCAGCAGATGAAGCGCATCCTGCTGGTCGAGGACGACGAACGCCAGCGGGAAAGCGTGGTGCACCTGATCAGCGACGACGACGTGGAAATCACGGCCGTGGCCTTGGGCGAGCAGGCGCTGGAGTTGCTGAAAACGCAGATTTTCGACTGCATGATCATCGACTTGAAGCTGCCCGATATCCAGGGCAACGAATTGCTCGAACGCATGGAACATGAAGAACTGTGCTCATTCCCGCCCGTCATCGTCTACACGGGCCGCAACCTCAGCCGCGAAGAAGAAGCGGACCTGATGAAGTATTCGCGCTCCATCATCATCAAGGGCGCCCGCTCGCCCGAACGCCTGCTCGACGAGGTCACCCTCTTCCTGCACAAGGTGGAATCCGAACTGTCAAGCGAGCGCCAGGGCATGCTGCAGCAGGTACGCAGCCGCGAACGCGTGTTTGAAGGGCGCAAGATTTTGCTGGTGGACGACGACGTGCGCAATATCTTTGCCCTGACGAATGCGCTGGAACAGCGAGGCGTGGTGGTGGAAATCGGCCGCAACGGCTTCGAAGCCATCAGCAAGCTCAACAGCGTGGACGATATCGACCTCGTGCTGATGGACGTCATGATGCCGGGCATGGATGGCCTGGAAGCCACGCGATTGATCCGCGCCGATGGCCGCTACAACAAGCTGCCCATCATCGCCATCACGGCCAAGGCCATGAAGAATGACCAGGAAGAATGCCTGCAGGCGGGCGCGTCCGACTACCTGGCCAAGCCCATCGACCTCGATCGTTTGTATTCGCTGCTGCGCGTGTGGATGCCGAAGATGGAACGCATCTGATGTCCCAGCGCACCACAGACGCGCAACTGCACGCGCTGATGGAAGCGCTGTATCAGCGCTACAGCTATGATTTTCGCGACTATTCCCTGCCCTCGCAACGGCGGCGCCTCAATCACGCGCTTGACCGTTTGCACTGTGCAGACGTGGCCGCTTTACAGCAGCGCGTGCTGGACGACCCGGTCGCCTTCGGCGCGCTGCTGCAGATTTTGACCGTACCGGTCACGCAAATGTTCCGAGACCCGGCGTTTTTCCGCGCCTTGCGCGAACACGTGGTGCCCGTGCTGAAAACCTACCCGTCGCCGACCATCTGGGTGGCCGGCTGCTGCACGGGGGAGGAAGCGCTGTCGCTGGCCATCGTGCTGCACGAGGAAGGCTTGCTCGAACGCAGCACGATCTACGCCACCGACATCAATCCGCAAGCGCTGGCCACGGCCGCGCGCGGTGCGTATCCGCTGCACCGGATCGACGAGTATGGCGCCAACTATCTGGCTGCGGGCGGCCTGGGCCATCTGGCCGACTACTACACGGTCGAGCATGCCACGGCGCGTTTCCAGCAGCGTCTGCTCGACAGTATCAATTTTGCCGACCACAGCTTGTCCACGGACAGCGTGTTTATTGAAACGCAACTGATTTTGTGCCGTAACGTACTGATTTACTTTAATAAAACCTTGCAGGAACGGGCCCTGGGCCTGTTCCACGATTCGCTGTGCCACCGGGGATTCCTGGGCCTGGGCAGCAAGGAAAGCACGCATTTCACGCGCTTTGCCGCCGACTTCGAACCATTGCCGGGTCCCGAAAAGCTCTACCGCAAGCGTGCGCCGTCGCACGCCGCTTCCCACTACGCTGGGCGGCACATGCCAGGAATGAAACATGATGAATGAAACGAGCACCAAACTATTGATCGTCGACGACTTGCCGGAGAACTTGCGCGCGCTCAATGCGCTGATACGCGAGAGCGACCGCAGCGTCTACCAGGCCTCGTCCGGCGAAGAAGCGCTGGCCTTGCTGCTCGAGCACGATTTCGCGCTGGCCATCCTCGACGTGCAAATGCCGGAAATGGATGGTTTTGAATTGGCGCAATTGATGCGCGGCACGGAAAAGACGCGCCACATCCCCATCGTCTTCGTCACGGCGGCCGGCAAAGAAATGAATTTCGCCTTCCAGGGTTATGAAAGCGGCGCCGTCGACTTCCTGCACAAGCCGCTAGACATCAATGCCGTGCAAAGCAAGGTCAATGTTTTCGTTGCCCTGCACCAGCAGCGCAGCGAGACGCGGCGCCAGGTACAGGCGCTTGAGCACAGCCGCCAGCAGCAGGAAGCGCTGTTGAAGGAATTGCGCGCCACGCAGGCGGAACTGCAGCGCTCGCTACGCCTGCGCGACGAATTCATGTCGATGGTGGCGCACGAACTGCGCACGCCCTTGAACACCTTGTTCCTGGAAACGCAGATGCGCACCGTCAACCTGGAACGGGGCAACCTGGCCGCCTTCGAGCCGGACAAGCTGGGCAAGATGGTGGCGCGCGACGGGCGGCAAATCCGCAGCATGGTGCGCCTGATCGACGACATGCTCGACGTGTCGCGCATCACCAGCGGCAAGCTGTCGATCCGCCGCGAAGCCGTCGACCTGACCAGCCTCGTGCGCCGGGTGGCGGACGACCTGGCGCCGTATGCGGCCACGACGGGCAGCGTGCTGGAAGTGATGGCCTTCGAGCCCATCGAGGGATTCTGGGATGCCTTCCGCGTCGAGCAAATCGTTGTCAACCTGATCAGCAACGCCGTGCGTTACGGCCAGGGCCAGCCTGTGGAAATCAGCCTGGCGCATACGCAGAACAGCGCCGTCATCGAAGTGCGCGACCATGGCATCGGCATCAACGCGCGCGACCAGGAACGCATCTTCGACGCTTTCGAGCGCGTCATGCACCAGGACCGCACGGGTGGCCTGGGCCTGGGCCTGTTCATCACCAAGCAGCTGGTCGATGCGCATGGCGGCGCCATCACCCTGCAAAGCCAGCCCGGCAATGGCGCCCTGTTCAGCGTCACCCTGCCGCTGGCCGGCAGCTGAGGCCGGCATGACCAGCACACCCGTCCCCCGCAGCCAGGCCGGCGCCAGCGGCGTCGCCTTCCTGCTGCAACTGGAACGCCGGCTGCGCCTGCTGCAAGACACGGGCGACATCCTTTCCTTGTCGGCGCAGCTGCTGGGACAGCGCCTGGGCGCCCAGCAAGTGGCCTGTTTCGATATCGACCAGACCCTGCAACGCCCCACCCTGCAGCATGCGTGGAACGATGGCCTGGCACCGGGCGCCGCCGGCGAGTATTTCCTCGGCGATTATGCGGCCCGCCTGGCCGATGCGCTGGCCTCCGGCCAGGCGCTCGCCGTCAGCGACGTGGCCAGCGACCCGCGCACGGCCATGCCGGCCGCGCTGGCCACGTTCGCGCGCCTGGGCATCCGCGCCTTCCTGAACATTCCGATTGCCAAGGATGGCCAGCTGGCGGCCCTGTTCGTCGTGCACAGCAGCGCGGCGCGCCTGTGGCATGCGGACGAGATCGAACTGGCTGTGCAAGTGTCGGAACGCGTCTGGTCGACCATTTTGCGGGCCCGGGCGGAGTCGCGTTTGCGCGCCCTGACTGCCAGCATGGAAATACAAGTGGCCGAGCGCACGCGCGAATTCGGCCGCACCTGGAACGTCAGCCCCGACTTGTTGGGCGTGCTTAATCTCGACGGCTATTTCGAACACTCGAACCCCGCCTGGCAAGCCACCCTGGGCTGGTCGACGGAAGAAATCCGCACGACGAAATTTTTTGAGCTGATCCACCCGGACGACTTGTCGCGCACCTATGCGGCCTGGGACGCGGCCAACCAGGGCCAACCGGCGCTGCGCTTCGAAAACCGCTACCGCCACAAGCTGGGCGGCTGGCACTGGCTGTCGTGGGTGGCCGTGCCCGAAGGTGAGAAGGTGTATTGCAGCGCGCGCGACATCACCGTGGAAAAGAAGCTGGAAGCGGACCTGGCCGCGCGCAACAGCGAACGCGAGCGGCTGTGGCGCAGCGCGCAAGACCTGATGGTGGCCATCGATGCCGAGGGCTGCTTTGCCGCCGTCAACCCGGCCGCCGGCGCCATCCTGGGCTGGCTGCCCGAAGAAATGCTGGGCCGCAGCATCTTCGACTTCGTGCTGCCCGAGGATGCGGCCGCCACGCACCAGGCGCTGGAGCAAGTGAGGCAGGAAGCCATGTCCAGCGTTGAAAACCGCTACCGGCACCGCGATGGCGGCCACCGCTGGCTGTCGTGGGTGGCGGCCATCGAAGGCGACCTGATTTTCGCCACCGGGCGCCACGTCACCGTGGAAAAAGAGGCGCAAAACACCCTGCGCAGCATGCAGGAATCGTTGCGCCACAGCGAGATGGCCCTGCTGCAATCGCAAAAGCTCGAAGCGCTGGGCAAGCTGACGGGCGGCGTGGCACATGATTTCAATAACGTGCTGCAAATTATCTCGGGCAATCTGCAGCTGCTGCAGCTGACCTTGGACCGCGATCCGCTGGCCGCCAAGCGCATCGCCAGCGCCTCGGCCGCCGTGGAACGGGGCGCCAAGCTGTCGGCCCAGCTGCTGGCCTTTGCTCGGCGTCAACCGCTCAAACCGCTGGTGACGGATTTGGCGCACCTGCTGCGCTCGACGGAAGAGCTGTTGCGGCGCGCCACGGGTGAAACCATCGAAACGCGCTGGCTGCTGGCCGACGACTGCTGGCGCGCCCTGGTCGACCCGCACCAGCTGGAAAACGTCATCCTCAACCTGGCCATCAACGCGCGCGACGCCATGGATGGCCAGGGCCAGTTGACCATCGAACTGAGCAACATCGTGCTGGGCAGCGACTACGCGGCCCGCCATGCGGACGTGGCGCCCGGCGACTATGTGCAGCTGGCTGTCTCGGATACGGGCACTGGCATTCCCGCCGAGCTGCTGGACAAGATTTTCGAACCGTTCTTCACGACCAAGAAGGAAGGCGAAGGCACGGGCCTGGGCCTGTCCATGGCGTACGGCTTCCTGCGCCAGAGCGGCGGCCACCTGACGGTGGACAGTTTGCCCGGTCATGGCAGCACCTTCCGCATCTATCTGCCGCGTTCGCTGGAAGCGGAAACGGAACTGCCGCTGCAGCTGGGCGGCCCCGTGCTGGGCGGCAAGGAAACCATCCTCGTCGTGGAAGACGACGTGCAGGTGCAGACGACGGTGGTCGACATGTTGCGCGGCCTGGGTTACGTCGTGCTGCGCGCCAGCGATGGCGAAAGCGCGCTGGCCGTCATCGGCAGCAGCGTCCCCATCGACCTGCTGTTTACGGACGTGGTGATGCCGGGCAAGGTAGCCAGCACGGCGCTGGCGCGCCAGGCCCGCGTGCTATTGCCGCAACTGGCCGTATTGTTTACCTCGGGCTATACGCAGGATGCCATGATGCAGGGCGGCCGGCTGGAACCGGGGGTCGAATTGTTGAGCAAACCGTACCGGCGCGAAGACCTGGCGCGGCGCATCCGCCACCTGCTGGCCAACGGCCGCCACGTGACGGCCCTGCACCAGTATCGCGCGCAGCTGGCGCCGCAACCTGCCGCACCCGCGCAGCCGGCGGGACGCCATATTTTGTTGGTGGAAGACAATGCCGACGCGCGCGCCATGACGAGCGACCTGCTGGCCATGCTCGGCCACACGGTGCTGGCCGTGGGCACGGCCGAGGAAGCCTTGCCCCTGCTGGGTACGCCGGGACTGGAACTGCTGCTGACCGATATCAGTCTGCCGCAGATGTCGGGCGTCGAGCTGGCCGAGGTCGCGGCGCGCGAGCAGCCGCAGCTGGAAGTGGTGTTTTCCACCGGCCATGCGCCGGCCAATTCCGGCGTGCTGGACCCGCAAGCGCGCTTCCTCGTCAAACCATTTAGCGTCGAACAATTGCAGCTGGCGTTGCTGGCGCCAATTCAGTAAACGTCGAGCCGGCGCGTCTTCAGTGCGCCGGCCAGCTCTTCCAGGCCAAACGGCTTGCGCAGGAAGCGCGCGCTGGCGTCCTGCATCAGGCTGGCGCCCCAGTCGTGTCCTGAAGCAAACACCACGTCCAGCTGCGGCCAGTGCGCGCGCGCATGGCGCGCCAGTTCCAGGCCGGACATGGTGGGCAGGCTGATGTCCGTCACCAGCACGTCCAGGCCCGGCATGGCCAGGAGCGGCATGGCCGCTTCCGCGCTGGCCACGCCGTGCACGGTGTGTCCCAGCATATTGAGCATTTCCGTCGTCATTTCGCGCGCATCGTCGTTGTCTTCCACCAGCAGGATGCGCCGCCCGGACGGGTCGGGCGCGCCCACCAGGCGGCGGTCGGCCAGCAAATGGCGGATGCGCCGCGCCAGGTCTTCGCGCTGGTAGGGTTTGCTGAGCAGCTCCACGCCCGGGTCCAGGCGACCGCCCTGCATGATGGCGTTGTGCGTGTAGCCCGAAGTAAACAATACGGCCAGCTCCGGCAGCAGCAACTTGGCCTGCTGCGCCAGTTCCTTGCTGCTGACGGGACCGGGCATGACCACGTCCGTAAACAGCAGGTCGATGGCCACGCCCGTGCCCAGCAGGGCCAGGGCCGAGGCCCCGTCATCGGCATGCAGCACGTCGTAGCCGAGGCCGCGCAGCATGTCGACTACCGTGTGTTGCACGGGCGCATCGTCTTCCACCACCAGGATGGTCTCGCCACCGCCCAGCACGGGGCCCGTCAGGCTAGCAGGCGGCTCGGCCAGTTTTTCCAGCGAGCGCGGTAAATATATTTTGAACGTCGTGCCGGCGCCCGGCGCGCTGTGCACCTTGATGTGGCCCGCGCTCTGGCGGATGAAGCCGTAGGCCATGGACAGACCCAGGCCCGTGCCCTCGCCTTCGCGCTTGGTGGTGAAGAACGGTTCGAAGATCTGGTCGATCACGTCCCGCTCCATGCCGTGGCCCGTGTCGGTGATGGTCAGCAGCACGTATTGCCCCTCCAGCACGTCCGCATGCTGGCTTGCGTAGGCGGCGTCGAGCGTGACGTTACTCAAGGTGAACGTCAGGCGTCCGCCCTTGTCCATCGCGTCGCGCGCATTGATGGCCATGTTCAGCAGCACGTTTTCCATCTGGTTCGGGTCGACCAGGGTATGCCACAAGCCTTCGCTGATAAAGGTTTCCTCGCTAATCGCCTCGCCCAGCGCGCGGCGGATCAGCTCATGCATGCGGCGCAACAAGCGGCCCAGGTCCGTCACCAGCGGTTTCAACGGCTGGCGCCGCGCAAAGGCCAGCAGCTGCGACGACAGCTTGGCGCCCCGCTCGACGGCCGAGGCGGCCGAATCGAGGCGCCGGGCTGCTTGCGGATTGTCGGCCACCGTCAGTTTCAGCAACTGCAAATTGCCCGAGATAATTTGCAGGACGTTGTTGAAATCGTGGGCCACTCCGCCCGTCAGCTTGCCGATCGATTCCAGTTTTTGCGCCTGCAATAAAGCTTGCTCGCTGCGCACCAGCGCCAGCCGCGCCTCTTTTTCATCGGTGACGTCGCGGCCGATGGCGTGGATCAGCTTTTGCGCCGGCACGGCCGTCCAGGAAATCCAGCGGTAGCCGCCATCTCGGCGCCGGTAGCGGTTTTCCATGCGCAAGGTGGGCGCGCCGTGGGCCAGGCGCGACAAGTCCTGCAGGGCCGCCATGCGGTCGTCGGGATGCACGAGGCTGATGAAATCCATGCCCAGCGATTCGACTTCCGGGCGCTCGAGTATCTTGCTCCAGGCCGGATTGACGGCGATGATCATGCCAGACAGGTCCGCTACCAGCATGATGTCGGTCGACAGTCGCCACATGCGGTCGCGGTCGGCCGTGCGGTTGGCCATTTCCACTTCCAGCGAGGAATTCAGGTAGGCCATCTTTTCCAGCACGTTCTTCTGTTCCTGCACGTCCGTATTCGTGCCCACCCAGCGCAGCACCTTGCCGGCCTCGTCGAACAAGGGCAAGGCGCGCGCCAGGAACCAGCGGTAGGCGCCGTCGCTGGCGCGGCGCATGCGGAACTCCTGTTCATAGGCGCTGGCCGTGGCGACGGCACGGTCCCAGCTCTGTTGGGTGGACAGCAAGTCGTCCGGATGCACGCAGTGGCGGAAACCGCTGGACACGAGCGACTTCATCGATTGTCCCGTGTATTCGCACACCTGTTCGTTGACCCAGTAGGTGGCGCCGCTGCCATGCGCCAGCCAGGCTTGGTTGGGCATGGTGGAAGCGAGCGAACGGAACTGCGCCTCGCTGTCGAGCAAGGCATTACGGGCCTGCCAGTGTTCGTCGATATCCTCGCACGAGCCATACCATTTCACGGCTTGGCCGCGCTCGTCTCGCCGGCAATATGCGCGCGAATGCACCCAGCGGTACTGACCGTCCTGCCGGCGCACGCGCATTTCCTGGTCGAAAGGCTGGCCGCTGCCCACCGCTTCGCTCCAGGCCGCCAGGGAATGGGGGATGTCTTCCGGGTGGATGGCGTCCAGCCAGCTGGTGCCCAGACCGTTGCAGCCCGTCCATTCGCGCCAGCGCTGCGCGACATAGTCGAGCTTGCCGTCGACATCGGCCGTCCACAGCACCTGCGTGTTCAGCTCGATGGCGTAATGAAAGTGTTCGCGGCTGTCGTGCAGCGCCTGTTCCAGCTGGCCCCGTTCGATGACATGCGCGGCCACGCGTGCGGCCAGCGCCAGCAGTTCGATCTCCGGTTGCGTGGGATGGCATGTCGCCTGGAAAAACAGGCCCAAGACGCCCAGGATATGCCCCTTGGCGCCAAAGACGGGGGCGACCCAGCAGGCGCGGTAGCCATGCAGCAAGGCTTCCTTGCGTCCCGCGCTCCAGTGCACGTCGCGCGTGATGTCGCCGCAATACACGGGCGCGCCGGAAAAGGCCGCCGTGCCGAACGGGGAAGGCTGTTCGCCGCCGTGGCGCAAGGCCAGGCACAGGTCTTGTGGCAGGCTGGGTGCGGACAAGCCGCAAAAGCGGTCGGACTCGTCGATCAGCACCAGACAGGCATGCGCGCCGCCATCGGCCAGCTCTTGCAGCGCCAGCAACAAATGCTCCAATGCATGGGCCAGGTCGGCGCCTGCCGCGATGCTGCCCAGCGCACTATGCTCGGCGTCCAGCAAGGAAAGAATGTTGTTTGCGTGCACCGTGTCGATAAGGGGAAAACTGATGCCCGGAATATACCATGTGGCACCCCTCTTGCAGGAGGAAAACAGCGTACTGCTTGATCTCTGCGACCGTGCGGCCCTATGCTAAAGTGTTGCTCTCTTCTCAAGCGAAACCCAGCATGCCTACTTCCTTGCCCTCCTCCCTGATCGCCACCGCCCTGCTCGCCTCTGTCCACGGCGCCGTCGCCGCCCCCATGAGCCTGGACGACTACCTGGCCCTGAACGGCCCTCCGCCCACGGCGCAGATCGCCTATGGCCCCGCGCCATCGCAATACGCGCAGCTGTTCCGGCCGGCAGGCACGGGACCGTTCCCCGTCGTCGTGCTCGTGCATGGCGGCTGCTGGACGGTGGCCTTCGGCGGCATCAAGCAGATGCGCAACGTGGCCGGCGCCCTCGTCGCGCAAGGCATCGCCGTGTGGAATGTCGAGTATCGGCGGGTGGACGAGCCGGGCGGCGGCTATCCCGGCACCTATGAAGACATGCACGCGGCGCTCGACAGCCTGCAGCAGCACGCGCCCCAATACCAGCTGGACGTGAACCGCATCGTCGCCATGGGCCACTCGGCCGGCGGCCAGCTGGTGCAATGGATCGCCGGACGGGAAAAACTGCCCAGGACCAGTCCCCTCTACCGCGACAACTACCTGCCAGTGAAAAACATTGTCAGCCTGGGCGGCCTGGCCGACCTGCGCCATGAAAAGGAATTGATCAAGACCAGCTGCGAGCGCGACATCGCCCAGCTGGCAGGCCAGCCCAGCGCAACGCGCCCCGACATCTACAGCGACACCAACGCCGCCGACCTGATCCCCAACGGCAGCCATACCGTACTGGCCACGGGCGAACTCGACACCATCTCCCCTCCCCGCGTGGCGCACGACTATGCGGCCAAGGCCAAGCTGGCTGGCGACCATGCGGAGGTGCTGATTTTGCCGGGGGCAAGCCATTACGACGAGATTGCGGCGACGTCGAATGCTTGGGGGATGATTTTGCCGGTGGTGCGTGGGATGCTGGGGATGACGGACGACAAGAGCCAATAAGGTACACGATCAATGCATGCAAATACGCAGTTTTCGAACCGGGCAATGAAGGTGAACCATGCGGGAGAGCAAGGAGCCATCAGTATTTATACGGGCCAGATTTTCATAGCCCGTCTGACCGCAAGCCATCTCGTCCAGGAACTGCGCGCCTTCAGGACGCATGAACTGGAACACCGCACGATATTTCACAACGTTCTCAAGCGCCGTGGCTTGCCGCGCTGCCGCAGCTATTACCTGTGTGCGATTGGCGGCTATGCGTTGGGTATCGCCACAGGGCTGTGCGGCGCACGCGCGATCTCGCTGACGACCGTGGCCGTCGAACGGGTAGTCCTCCAGCATCTGCGGCACCAACTCGCCATGTTGGGCGACGACGATGACGCGACAAATGCCATTAGAGCGATCCTCAGGGACGAACAGGAACATCACGACCAGGCATCGACCCGCACGCAAGGCAGCGGGATGTTCGGACGCATGCTGAGCGCTATGGTGTCCGGCGCCACGGAATCGGTGATCTGGTTGGGAATGCGCCTTTAATCATGAGGAAACACGACGGCCTGCAACAGCATCAATATCTATAGGACGGTTCTCAGCCAGGCTGGGAATTCACGCACATCGCAGGCAACAATATCACGCTGTCTTTGCAGTTCTCCGTGCCTGGCGGATCGGCACGAGAACGCATGTCCGCAAGAAATAAAGATGAAGACTTGGCAAAACGCGTGTACGAGGCAGCCCTGCTGCACAGCGTACCTATACGCCATATCGAAGCCTGAGTTATTGAAGCCAGTGCCATCTTGACCATTTATGAAAATCCGACATAAACACATGCTGAAACCTGTCAATGTCCGTCACGCGTTCACCTGCCTGCTGCTTGCGGAGTACACCTCGTTTGCCTCAGCCGCCATCAAGCAGGAGCTGGAACAGTTCGCCCGCGACAACCGCTGCACGCTGACCGACTATATTGGTTTTGCACATGAACTGCGCGAAGTGGCGATCAAGAACAAGGGGCCCAAGGCCTACTATGCGTCCCTGATCTGCCACGAGCGCGATACGTCGTAACATTTCCTCGCGTGGCCAGTCTGCAGATGCAATTAGTGTACGACGTCGACGACGCCCTGCCAGGCTACGCCGCATGCATGCTGATCGATGCTGACAGCGAGGCGATGCACGCGAATTTATTCATTACCATTATTCCGGTTTGGGACCATGCATGATACAAGTAGAAATTCTCGACGAAAGCTTTTCCTGGCCATTCACGATTCCTCCCGGCCGCAGCAATCACGATGGCGCTCCACCGCGCGTGGCCGAACTCAGCGCAAATGCCAAGTCCTGGTATTTAACCGGGTGGAGGGACGGTAGTTCGAATTCCATCGGGATAGCCAGAAATAACCAGGCAATCTCGATTGACGTTGAGCACATAGAGGCATTATCGGTTTGCTTCATGCGCAGGGCGAAGGGTCCCGGCTTTGTTTCCTTTGAGGTAAAGTTGCGGGAAAACCGCAGCTCTGTGGTTCTTTTCGCGGCGGACCGTTTCAATGAGGATGCATTGCTCTGGCTACAGAGCAATACAGCTAAACTAGCAGCCTTATTTGGCATACCGATAACAATCGACGACGGTGGCTTGGATGACTAACTATCCGTCCAATCGCCAAGGTTTGACTTGCAGCGGAAGCAACCAAGATCTGTCACCGGCCAAAAACAGCCTTTCGATTGAAAATTCGACATATTGAGAAGAGTCTTCCAACTTGGCGATCATCTATCGAAGCAGTACTGGAGAATGCATTGATTGGTACATACGAAATAACAGACTTGCAATCAATAGGTATACCTGGAGTTGAAGTTGCGGGGAGGAATTTTCACCTATGCGACCTGCATGAAATGATTGGTATTGAAAGGAACATGACCTGTTTTATGTTTCGGCATAACAGCAAAGCTGAAACTGACTACGGATACATGGTCACCGGGGTTCTGCTCAACAAAGTTGACATGAACGAGAAAACAGACGAGCTTGATAACAGTAACTCATCTTTTAACGATCTAGCGGTTTTACGCATAGACTGCCGAGATCCTGCGCTAAGTATTCAACAAAGAAAGACTTTAAAGTACAAGGGCGTCACTATCAAGGATCTCCTTAAGATCTCTTACGCAACCTTTAACCGCCAGACGCTCCGTCACCCAACAGGCAAGAAGATTGTGCCGAACATTGTTTTAGTTGAAGTTGACACTTCAAAGATAGACGCACAGAAGCTGCTAGTAAATTATCTAGTCATGAAACATAACGGCGGAACTGCGTTGATCGATTATGAAAAAGAAGACCTAGTCGGGACAATGCTGGGCATGCGAAACAATACAATCGATAGTCGCGTCCTAGAAACTTTTGGCTTTACCGTGAAGTCTGCAAGCGAGAACGTCAACATTCAACTTGCATCGTTAAACGCAAAAGCTGCACGAAATGCTCTATCCAAGGAAGAGTTAGAAGCCAAAGCTAGCTACGAATTCGTTAAGCGAGTAGCGGCAATTGGCGCTGTCTGCGCTGAGCTTGAGAGAGCAAAATTAGGAGGCCAGTCATTGACGTTAGAAAGTGATGCTGCGAAAAGGATACTTGCTAACGCCATCGGGTTTAACCCGTCTGTTCTAATGCACGGGAAAAAGCAAGTCTTCTGGGATTTGCAATCCTACCTGCACATCGTAATGCGACACATAGATGCCTATCAGGTTGGTAATTTTAAGGGAAAGACGGTCCTTCCTTATGAGCTTACGGACCTTAAGAATCTGATCGAGAAAGTCTTAGATAGTATTCGCGAAGAGCTTGCTCTTCACTTCGAGACGAACTCGGGAGAATTTGTCAGATCAGGTCGCATGGCAGTACTCTTCAATGGCGATTACTTCATCTTAAGGATCGATCCAAATGGACGCCTTTGCCAGTTCTACAGTCCTTAGCAGCAAGACAGATGAAATCGCACACATTTTTCGAATATTACTTTCCATGCGCGACTATGAATAGATTGGTCAGACTTGCACAAATAACCCGAACTCAGGCGAGTTGGACCAATTTAATGTCGGGTTTGGGAAAATGCAGACCTTCCTAAACCGCAAACTGGCAACGATAACAAGAACAGGCCCGCGCCCCAAGCAAGGGCTCCCCGGGCCCAGCGAGCCTGAAAAATGGCCAGGGCAAGGCGCGCGGGCGAAGACAGTACGCATGTACGGCGAGCCCAAGCAACGCAGCCATGGACATTTTTTCACGCCCGCTGCTCTGGCCCGCCATTCAATCAGAACTTACTGAACACGGGCCAGGTATTGGGCTAACTGGGCGAACGTCGCTCTGAACCCCTGCGTCATCGACTCATGCCCCTCGACAAAAGTCTCATGCTGCTCATCCGTCGCCTTGTGCGGCGTGGACCGTAACGTCATCGTCGTCTTGCCATTTTCCTCGCTCAAGGTCATGACATTGAACGATTCCAATGGCCAAGTAGCGCTGACGGGGTGCTGCACGGCGTTACCCTGCTTGTCGGCAAACGACAGGATGGAAACGATGCGTTCAGGCGCTTCGATCTCCTGGTAAGTAAATTTTCCCCACATTTCATAGCCATTGTCGGCGCGCATGCCGTAATGGAAAACGCCGCCCGGTTTGAGGTCCAGCGCCAGCACGCTCAGTTCGAAGCCGACAGGTCCCCACCATTGCGCCAGACGTTCCGGCTCCACCCACGAGCGGAACACGAGTTCGCGCGGCGCGTCGAAAGTTTGCGTGATGACAAAGTCGCTGCTGTCGCGGAGCTGTCCGTCCTGCTTCTGTTTTTCCGTCGTCATGCTGTCTCCTGATGGTGATGGGCTGACTGTTAATGTACCAGCGGCGCCAATAAACGGGAAGGCCTGTACGCCTTTGAAACCTGCATGCTAGAATATTAGTTAGATACCTAACCATTAGACGACTCACCTTATGACTTCTATCGAAGAGCGCTTTTCCGCCGCGCTCCACAAGACGGCGCGCGGCTGGCGCCATGCGATCGACCGGCGCCTGAAAGACCTGGACCTGGGACAAGCAAGCTGGATGTGCATCGCCATGATCGCCAAGTCGCCCCAGCCACCCTCGCAAAGCGAGCTGGCCCATCAACTGGGCGTGGAAAACCCCACCATGGTGTCGATGCTGGACCGGCTTGTGAAATCGGGCTTCGTGCAGCGCCAGCCATCGGAAACGGACCGTAGAGTAAAACTCGTCGTGCTGACCGAGGCGGGCATGCAGGTGTATGACACCGTGCGCAAGGAAGCGGATGGCTTCCGCAAGGAACTGCTGCAGGGCATCGATCCCGACCAGCTGCGGGCCGCCACGGAACTGCTGGAAGCGCTGCAAGCGGCGACGGAGAAGTTCGCGTGAATTCCGTGACGGCAGCGCCCCTTCCCGCCTCGCAAGATCCTACCTTGAACCGGCGCATGATCACGGTTTCGATCATGCTCGCCACCATCATCCAGGCGCTCGACGGCACCATCGCCAACGTCGCCCTGCCCCACATGCAAGGCAGCCTGTCAGCCTCGCAAGACCAGATCACCTGGGTATTGACCTCGTTTATTGTCGCCGCCGCCATCGCCACGCCCCTGACGGGCTGGCTATGCGACCGCTTCGGGCAGAAAAATACCTTTCTCGTGTCCGTGGCCGGCTTTACGCTCTCCTCCGTGCTGTGCGGCCTGTCCGGCACCTTGTCCGAGATCGTCGCAGCGCGCCTGCTGCAAGGCGTGTTCGGCGCGGCTTTGGTGCCGCTGTCGCAGGCGGTGCTGCTCGACATCAATCCACGCGAGAAACACGGCTCGGCCATGGCCATCTGGGGCATGGGCGTGATGATCGGTCCCATCCTGGGACCGACACTGGGCGGCTGGCTGACGGACAGCTACAGCTGGCGCTGGGTCTTCTTCATCAACATCCCCATCGGCGCCATGGCCTTCTATGGCATCTGGCGCTACATCCGCAAGGACCCGCCGAACCGCCGCATGAATTTCGATATGTTCGGTTTTGCGACCTTGAGCCTGTCCATCGGCGCGCTGCAGATGCTGCTGGACCGGGGCGAGCAGAACGACTGGTTTTCTTCGACGGAAACGTGGATCGAAGCCATCGTGCTGGCCATGAGCATCTGTTATTTCATTGCGCATACGGCCTTGCGTCCGGCAGGCAAATCCTTCCTCGACTACCGGCTGCTGAAGAACTCCAACTATGTGAGCGGCTTGCTGTTCATCTTCATCGTCGGCATGGTGCTGTTCGCCACGCGCGCACTGACGCCGTCGATGCTGCAAGGCTTGATGAATTACCCGGCGGCCATCGCCGGTCTGGTGACGGCGCCCAGCGGCCTGGGCACGATGCTTGCCATGCTGATCGTCGGCAAGCTGACGGGCAGGATCGACACGCGCATCCTGCTGGGCGTGGGCTTTTCGATTACAGCGTTCTCGCTCTGGCAAATGGCCAATTTCACCCTGGACCTGGTGCCGAAGACCGTCGTGTGGAACGGCATCATCCAGGGTATCGGCCTGGGCCTCGTCTTCGTGCCCCTGAGCGCGGCCACGTTTGCCACCCTGTCGCCGCAGATGCGGGCGGAAGGCACGGCGATCTACAGCCTGGTGCGCAATATCGGCAGCAGCATCGGCATTGCCCTCGTACAGACCTTGCTGGTGCGCAATACGCAAATCGCCCATGCGTCCTTGACGGAACACATCAATATCGCCAACCCGGCCTTGCACGACCCCGGCATATCCCAGGTGTTCGACCTGGGCACGAGCACGGGCATGGCGGCGCTGAATGGCGAAATCACGCGGCAGGCGTCGATGATCGCCTACCTCGACGACTTCTGGCTGATGATGTGGCTGACCATCCTCGTGCTGCCGCTCTTGCTCCTGATCAAACCACCGAAGAAGAATGCGCCTGTCGTGGTCGACCACGCGGCCATGGAATAACCCTCATGCACACACCTATGAAACTTTCCTTGAGCGTATTAACGTTGAGTCTGGCTTTGGCCGGCTGCGCCAGCATCCCGCCCGACGCGCAACAGTTGCCGCAGCAAGACCTGGCCAAGGCGCAACTGGCGGCCGACATCCACCTGGCCAGCGAAGGCTGGCCCGCCGCTCAATGGTGGCGCCAGTTCCAGGACGCTCAGCTGGACCAGCTGATTGACAACGCCCTGTCCGCCAGCCCCAGCCTGGACGTGGCCAACGCCCGCATCGGCTCGGCCCTGTCCGCGTTCGATACCCGGCATGCGGAACGCGGCCCCAGGCTGGACCTGGACGCCAGCGCCAACCGCCAGCGCTATTCGGCCAATGGCCTGATGCCCGCCCCCATCGGCGGCAATTACTACAATGAAGTCACCGTGGGTGCGCAAGCCCATTACGACCTCGACTGGTGGGGCAAGCACAAGGCGCAGATCGCGGCCAGCCTGGGTGAAGTCAACGCGCGCCGCGCCGAGTACGCGATGGCGGAGCAGATGCTGGCAGCCGAAATCGCCCGCCACTACTTCAGCATGCAAAATGGCTGGGCCCGCATGGACAACCTACATGCGCTGGTGAAATTGCAGCAGCAACTGGTGGAAGACAAGGAAAAGCGCATCGCCCATGGCCTGGGTGTCAGCGACGACCATCTGTCCGCGCAAACTCGCTTGAGCCTGCTGCAGCAACAAATTGCCCTGCTGGAAACGCAGATCGTCACGGAACGCGAAGCCTTGCGCGCCCTGCTCGGTGCGGACAGCACGGCGCTGGCCGGCCTGCAGCCGAAAGCAGCCCAGCCGCTGCCGCACGCCCTGCCCGGCAAGCTGGGCATGGAATTGCTGGCGCGCCGCCCCGACTTGCAGGCCGCGCGCTGGCGAGTCCAGGCGGCCATGAGCAATGTCGAGGCGGCGCAGGCGTCGTTCTATCCCGATATCGACCTGGGCGCCTCGTTCGGCCTGGATGCCATCAAGCTGGGCAAGCTGCTGCAATCGGGCAGCCGCACCCTGTTCATCGGCCCGGCCCTGTCCCTGCCCCTGTTCGACAGCGGCCGCCTGCAGGCGCAGCTTGCCGGCGCGCGCAGCGAACGCAATGAACTGATCGCAGACTACAACCAGAACGTGTTCAATGTGGTGCGCGACGTGGCGCAAGCGGGCGCCAGGGTGCAAGGCGTGGAAAACCAGTTGCGCCTGCAGCAGGAAAACCTGCGCGCCAGCGAAGCGCAATTGCGCAACGCCAATGCCAGGCTGAAACAGGGATTGGCCGACCGCGCCACGCAGCTCAATGCGGAAATGACCGTGCGCGGCCAAGTCGACCTGGGCATGCAGCTGCAAAACCAGCGCCAGGACGCGGAAATCAGCCTGAGCGTGGCACTGGGCGGCGGCTACCGGGGCAGCAGCGATTTTTCCGCCAACGCCACCGCACAACAATAACCATCGATTACGGACTACATCATGAGCAGCGATACCACAGCAACGACCTCCCCAACCGAACAGCCGGGCAAGCGCAAGGCCGTCCTCATCGCCATCACGGCCGCCTTCCTCGTGGCCGGCGCAGCCTGGGCCGCCTATTATCAGCTGGTGCTGGCCAAGGAAGAAGTCACGGATAACGCCTACGTGGGCGGCAACCTCGTCACTCTGTCCGCGCAAGTGACGGGCAATGTCGACGCCATCCGCGCCGACGAGACGCAGATGGTCAAGGCGGGCGCGCCCCTGATCACCCTGAACGCCATCGATGCGGACCTGGCCCTGAGCCAGGCCGAGGCACGCCTTGGCAACGTCGTGCGCCAGGAGCGCGAACGCTATGCGAATGTGGCGCAGTACGACGCCGTCATCGAACAGCGCCGCCTGGCCCTGGCCACGGTGCAGGGCAACCTGGCGCGCCGCGCGCCGCTGGCCTCGGACCAGACGATCTCGGGCGAAGACCTGGCTCACGCGAAACAGGCCGTCGATGATGCGAAAGCAGCCTTGACCGTGGCCCAGCGACAGGCGGAGTCGGCCAAATCGGGCGTGGCCGGCGTACTCCTGGCCAGCCATCCGGCGATTTTGTCCGCCAGGGGCGATGTGCTGCAGGCGTGGCTGGCCGTGCGCCGCAATGCCGTGGTCGCGCCCGTCTCGGGCTATGTGGCCAAGCGCAGCGTGCAGCTGGGCTCGCACGTGACACCGGGCACGCCCTTGATGTCCATCGTGCCGCTGGACCAGTTATGGGTCGATGCCAACTTCAAGGAATCCGAATTGCGCAATATCCGCGTGGGCCAGGCGGCCACCATCGAAACGGATTTGTATGGCAGCAAGGTGGTGTATCACGGCAAGGTGCTGGGCATGTCGGCCGGCACGGGCAGCGCATTTTCCCTCTTGCCGGCGCAAAACGCCACGGGCAACTGGATCAAGGTGGTGCAGCGCGTGCCCGTGCGCATCACGCTCGATCCCAAGGAACTGGCCGCCCACCCGCTGCGCATCGGCCTGTCGACCACGGTAACGGTCGACACCAGCCATGGCGAAGGGGCCACTTTGGACCAGCCGATGGTGGCCTCCACCGTCTACACGACCAAGGCGCTGGAACAGCCGGTGGACGAGGCGGAGAAGATGGCCGATGCGATTATTGCGCAAAACCTGATGAATTGATGCGTAGGTCGGGTTAGCGCAACGCGCGTAACCCGACACCACCACCGGCCTCGGCCAAGAATGTTGTCGGATTACGGCCCGGTGGGCCTAATCCGACCTACTTGGCCTTGCCAGCCGCCGCCACCTGATCCAATATATGCTTGGGCACGGCGGCATAGTGTTTGAATTCCATCGTGTACGTGGCGCGGCCCTGGGTCAGCGAACGCAGGGTGGTGGAATAGCCGAACATTTCCGCCAGCGGCACGAGGGCCTTGACGATGCGCCCCGCGCCGCCGGGAATGTCGTCGACGCCTTGCACCATGCCGCGGCGGGCCGTCAGGTCGCCCATGACGTTGCCCATGAACTCTTCCGGCGTTTCCGCCTCCACCTGCATCATCGGCTCCAGCAACACGGGATGGGCTTTGCGCATGCCATCCTTGAAGGCGATGGAGCCGGCCATGCGGAAAGCATTTTCGTTCGAATCGACGTCGTGGTAGGAGCCGAAGGTCAAGGTCGCCTTCACGTCGACGACCGGGTAGCCGGCCAGCACGCCCGACTTCAAGGTTTCAATGATGCCCTTGTCGACGGCGGGAATGAATTCGCGCGGCACGACACCGCCCTTGATGGCGTCGACGAACTGGTAGCCCGTGCCCGGCTCCAAAGGTTCAAGTTTCAGCACCACGTGGCCGTACTGGCCCCGACCGCCCGACTGCTTGACGAACTTGCCCTCCACGTCTTCCACCGCGCGCGTGATGGTTTCGCGGTAAGCCACTTGCGGCTTGCCGACATTGGCTTCCACGCCGAATTCGCGCCGCATGCGGTCGACCAGTATTTCCAGGTGCAATTCGCCCATGCCCGACATGATGGTCTGGCCCGATTCCTCGTCCGTATGCACCCTGAACGACGGGTCTTCCTGTGCCAGGCGGTTCAGGGCGATGCCCATCTTTTCCTGGTCCGGCTTGGTCTTCGGTTCGACCGCCTGCGAAATCACGGGTTCCGGGAAGATCATCTTTTCCAGCACGATGACGTGGTCGATGGCGCACAGGGTGTCGCCCGTGGTCACGGCTTTCAGGCCCACGGCGGCGGCAATGTCGCCCGCATACACTTCCTTGATTTCCTTGCGCTCGTTCGCATGCATCTGCAGGATGCGCCCCAGCCGCTCTCGCGCGCTCTTGGTGGGGTTGTAGACCATGTCGCCCGAATTCACCACACCCGAATACACGCGGAAGAACGTCAATTGCCCCACGAACGGGTCCGTCATGATCTTGAATGCCAGCGCGGCAAAGTGCTCGTCGTCCGTGGGATGGCGCTCCACCTCATTGTCGTGCTCGTCGTGTCCCATGATGGGCGGCACTTCCATCGGCGACGGCAGGTATTCGATGACGGCGTCCAGCATCGCCTGCACGCCCTTGTTTTTAAAGGCGCTGCCGCACAGCATGGGCACGATTTCATTGCGGATGGTGCGCGCGCGCAAGGCCTGTTTCAGCTCCGATTCCGTAAACGTGTCGCCATTCAGGTAGCGCTCCGTCATGTCCAGCGTGGCTTCAGCTGCGTGTTCGACCATGTGATCGTGCCACTCATGCGCCTGTGCCTGTAGCTCGGCGGGAATCTCGCCATAGCTGAACTGCACGCCCTGGCTGGCGTCGTCCCAGGTGATGGCGCGCATTTTCAACAGGTCGATGACGCCCGTAAAATGCTCTTCGGCGCCGATGGGCAGCTGGATGGGCACGGCCACGCCCTTCAGGCGGTCGGCGATCTGCTGGCGCACACGCAGGAAGTCCGCGCCCACCCGGTCCATCTTGTTGATGAAGGCGATGCGCGGCACATGGTATTTGTTGGCCTGGCGCCAGACGGTTTCCGATTGCGGCTGCACGCCGCCGACGGCGTCATAGACCATGACGGCGCCGTCGAGCACGCGCATCGAGCGCTCGACCTCGATCGTGAAATCCACGTGGCCGGGCGTGTCGATGATGTTGATGCGGTGTTCCGGGAAGTTGCCGGCCATGCCTTTCCAGAAGGCCGTGGTGGCGGCCGAGGTGATGGTGATGCCCCGCTCCTGCTCCTGCTCCATCCAGTCCATCGTGGCGGCGCCATTGTGCACTTCGCCGATCTTGTGATTCACCCCCGTATAAAACAGGATGCGCTCGGTGGTGGTGGTCTTGCCGGCGTCGATATGGGCGCTGATGCCGATGTTGCGGTAGCGCTCGATAGGTGTTTTGC
Source organism: Janthinobacterium sp. Ant5-2-1 (assembly GCF_001445815.1). Lineage (NCBI taxonomy): Bacteria > Pseudomonadati > Pseudomonadota > Betaproteobacteria > Burkholderiales > Oxalobacteraceae > Janthinobacterium > Janthinobacterium sp. Ant5-2-1. The sequence goes on from NZ_LNCE01000008.1 coordinate 57,890, forward strand.
GGGTCATCACAATCTCCATGGCTAGCCCCGGTACCCGGTTTTTCAGTGTAGCAGACATCGATTTGGCCGGCACGGCAGCCGCCGTTTACCAAGCGCGCAACACTGTCCGCCTTGCGCACGTCAGGGACACGAAGGCTAATTGCGGTTTCGGCTATACTTCCCAGACGTTAATTTTTGAACTTTAATTCAACAAAGATTAATAAAAATCAATACGCATGGCATCCCGCCATGCAAGGCGACGCCGCCGGCATGCAGCCCAGGTGCGCACCGAACGACATGCCCTACTCAGCCTATGACTATCCAACTAAGAAAAATAATTCTCTCTTCCCTGCTGGCATCGCCGGCGCTGGCCATGGCCGGCGAACTGGAACAGCAAATGCAGCGTTGCGCCGTGCTTGGCGACGCCAGCGCCCGCCTGGGTTGCTTCGACACCCTGGCCAAGGCGGCGGAAAAGGCCACCATCGCCGCCGGCGGTGACTCCGCCACCGCTGCCGTCACCCTGGCGGCGGCAGCCGAGGTCGCCCCCATCACCCCCGTCAGTCCGCCTGGCGTGGCCACGCCGGATGCCGTCAACGCCGCCATTCCGGCCATCGCGCAGGCTGGCGCGGCGCCACCGGAAGCGCCGATTTCGCGCACACAGCAATCGTGGGAACTGAACGACGCCTCGAAACGCGGCCTGTTCAACTTCCGCCCGCACCGCGACACCTATCTGCTGCTGGCCAATTACAGCGACGCCTCGAACGACGAGCCGTTCCAGGATTTCACGCCGGGCGGCATCAAGAGCCAGCACGTGGAATTGACGTTCCAGCTGAGCTTCAAGATGAAGCTGCTGGAAGACATCGCCGGCACGCCGATCGACATGTGGTTCGGCTACACGCAGCAAAGTTTCTGGCAAGCGTATAACCGCAAGGCATCGAGCCCGTTCCGCGAGACAAATTACCAGCCGGAACTGATGCTGATCTTGCCGATCAACAAGAATTTCGCGGGCGTGGAATTCAATTACCTGAACTTGGGCCTCGTGCACCAGTCCAACGGCCAGACGTCGACCCTGTCGCGCAGCTGGAACCGCGTGTATGCCGAGCTGGGCATGGAAAAAGACAATCTGGCCGTCACGGCCCGTGTCTGGCACCGCCTCGACAATGGCAAGACCGACAATGACAATATCGACATCACCGATTACATGGGGCATGGCGACTTGCGCGTGAGCTACCGCAACAAGGGCCACGAGTATGCCGTGACGGCCCGCCGTAATTTCAGCAAGAAGCATGGCTCCATGCAGGCCAGCTGGGCTTTCCCGTTGAAGGCCAACCTGAAAGGCTATCTGCAACTGTTCTCCGGCTATGGTCAAAGCTTGATCGATTACAACTATTCGCAGAAATCGATCGGCGCCGGTTTCATGGTCGACCTGTAAGCAGCACAGTGACAGAAACGAAAATGGCGCCGACGGCGCCATTTTTTATGGGAAATATTATCGCTGGCCGCCGCCCAGCACGCGGGCCGGCAGCATGACGATGGCGCGCAGCAATTCGAACACGCCTTCCACGCCGATGCCGATCAAACGGAATGGCAGCAACAGCAGCCAGGCCAGCGGATACAGCACGAGGGCCAGCAAGGCCAGGGGCCAGCATACGAGCAAGAGCAGCAGCCACAGCACAAATCCCAGCATCGCGTCCCCCTAGAATGAAATGTGCGGAGCAAGCCGTGCTTGCCCCGCTACCGTGACAGCACTATATAAAAGCGCCGCCATGGCGGCAACGGCCATGCGATGAACTGCGTGCTGGGGGGATGAACGGCGCAAAAACGGGAATGAGCGGCGCTTGTGGAAACCTTTATTGACCGACGCAAATCACTTTCGTGATGTACTCATGCGCGTTCGGCTTCTTGCTGGTGGCCCATTTGATGGCCTGGTTGGCATCTTCGATGGTCAGGATCGAGGCCTTGTCCTTCGACTTGATGAAGGACACGCCTTCAAACACGCCTTCCTTGCTGCGCATTACCTTGGCAAACACGGGCGGCTTGGTCTCGCCATCGCTGATTTTGTTCTGTTGCACGAGGTAACGCTGATCGATCTGTTCCATGATAGTAAAGCTGTCCTGTGGGTAAAAGACGAAATATACCCTGAATGGACAAACGCCGCAGGACGAAATCGCTGCGGCGTTGCCTTTGGATCAACGATGCTTATGCGTAGACGGCGTTCTGCGTGACTGGCTGCAGATTCACGTCATAGATCACCTGCGCGCGGATCGACGTTTCCAGCGAAGGAATCGAGCCTCCGGCGCGGTACTGGAAGCTCACCTGCAGCACGTCGCCCGCCTTCACGGCGATGGGCGTGGCCAGCGGCAGGCACATGTAATGGTTCAGCCAGTCGATGGTGGTCGAGCGCTCGGGCACGACGGCCAGGATGTTCTTGGTGACGAAACGCAAGGCGTTCAGGGTGCCGCTGCGCTCGACAACGAACTTGCCGTCGAAGCCAAACACGCTGTCCGTCGGCTGGCTGAAGTCGATGATGCTGTAGACGGACGGCGGCGCCAGTTCCTGCACGCCAGGATGGATGGCCGTGGTTTCCTGGAATTGCACGATGGGCGCATAAAAACCTTCGAAATCGTATTCCTGCTGCATCGGCTGCACGGCCATGATGACGGCTTCGGGCAGGAAGATCGGCAGCGGGCCACCAAAGCGGGCCAGGTAGCGGCGCTTGAACGATTCGATCACTTCCACCTGTTTTTCGCGCAGCATGCCAACATGGATCATTTCGCAAATGACCACATCGACGGGCTCTGGCGGCAGGTATTCAAACGCGTCCGCATGGACGACCTCGACTTTTTCACCGTTAGGATTGAGCGCCAGCATCTTGCGCGCTTCCTTGACCATATCCGGATTGAACTCCACGCACCACACCTTGTCGGCGCGCGCGGCCGCAAACCACGACAGCACGCCCGTGCCGCCGCCCAGCTCCAGCACTTTCATGCCAGGTTTTACCGCGTAATCGATCGCCGACTTGAACCCGTGCATGCGGTTCTGGTCCATCAACATATTGTGGTGGTAATGGACGGGGATAAATTGCCCCAGGTAACAACTCTCGATTTCTCGTTCATTCAGCATGTCTGTCCTCTTGGAGTCTGGCTCCGATGGCCGATCGGTTTTGTCATTCCAGAAAGCAGTGATATCGCACGGGCTGCGCGAGGGGCGGCGACAGTACAGCCGGCGCCTGACGTTGATGTGATTGCCCATGCGACGTATCTCCTGATTAATGCGACACGATCATTATCGTTAATCGGCAGGGAGAACAAAGGGCTGAGCTGAGAGGCAATTCCATGCCAGTTTCAGCGCTGGCATGGAAAATATTGCTAGAAGATTACTTTCGTGATGCGCGCGCCTTCTGCGCCGCTTCGATGATGGCGACCACGCCCGGCTTGTCGCCGGCCTGGGCGAACTGCGCGGCCGTCCAGCCGTGGTCGCTTTTCAGGCTGGCGTCCGCGCCCCACGACAGCAGCAGCTTGACGGCGCCCTCCTGACCTTCGCGGGCGGAAAACATCAGCGGCGTGACGTTGGCGGGCGCGCGCGCATCGACCACGGCATCGCGGTCCAATAAAATCTTCATGATGGGCAAGTCGCCCGCCGAGGCCGCATAGTGCAGCGCCGTCCAGCCGCTCTGGTTGACCTTCGCACCTTTGGCCAGCAAGGCTTCCACGGCATCCTGCTTGTGTTTATAGGCGGCCATCATCAGCGCCGTGTTGCCGTTCGCCGAACGGGCTTCGATGTCGATGCCGGGTGCCTCGAGCAGCAGCTTGAAAACCCGGTCCGCATCGTCGCGCAAGGCCAGCACGAGGGGGATGTCGCCCCGCTGCGCGTCCGGCTGGTTCGGGTTCATGCCTTCGGCCAGCATGTCGCGCACGCCGCTGGCGTTGTTGACGGACACGGCGCGGAAGAAGGCATCCGGTTCCGGCGCCGCCTGGCTGGCGGCAGCGCAGCACAGCAGCATCGCGAAGGCGAGTTTTTTCATCATGTCTGACCTTAAGAAGTTATGGCAACTGATTGAATAATTTGAAGAAATTGTCCGTCGTCTGCTGCGCCACCTGGGCCAGCGGGATACCTTTCAGGGTCGACAGGTATTCCGCCACGTGGGCCACGTAGCCCGGCTCGTTCATGCGGCCGCGGAACGGCACGGGCGCCAGGTACGGCGAATCCGTCTCGATAAGGATGCGCTCGAGCGGCACTTCCAGGGCCACGGCTTGCAAATCCTTGGCGCTCTTGAAGGTGACGATGCCGGAAAATGAAATATAGAAACCCATGTCGATGGCGGCGCGCGCCACTTCCAATGATTCCGTAAAGCAGTGCATGACGCCGGCCACGCCGCCGTCAGCCACGCCAGCGCCCTCTTCGCGCATGATGCGTATGGTGTCTTCACTGGCCGCTCTTGTGTGAATAATCAAGGGCTTGCGCGTGATTCTTGAAGCTTTGATGTGAGTTCTGAAACGCTCGCGCTGCCACTCGAGGTCGCCCGTCAGGCGGAAATAATCGAGGCCCGTCTCGCCGATGGCGATGATCTTCGGGTGGTCGGCCAGACGCACCAGGTCTTCCACGGACGGTTCAGGCGTGTCTTCGTAGTCGGGATGCACGCCGACGGACGCAAAGATATGCGGATACTGCTCGGCCAGGGCCAGCACCTGTGGAAAGTCCGGCAAGTCGACGGACACGCACAGCGCGTGCGTCACCTTGTTCTCGGCCATCTTGGCGAGGATCTCGGGCATGCGAGCAGCCAGCTCGGGGAAATTGATATGGCAATGGGAATCGATATACATAAGGCGGGATTGTACCGGAGCACAGGAAAACTGGCAGGGGAAAGGGCGCCGAAGCGCCCTGTTGTTCACAGCTGCGATGCAGGATGTTCCGCGAGCGGCACGAAGTTGCCGCTCGACTCGTCGAGCGCATCGAGCGAACCGTTCTCGATGTCGTACACCCAGCCGTGCAGGGTCAGCCGGTGTTGCGCCATGGCCAGGGCCACCGAAGGATGGGTGCGCAGGTTATTGAGTTGCGCCACCACGTTGGCGCGCACCATGCCGTCGATGCGCGACTGCTCCGTCGGATGCTCGACCGATTCGTTGATCATGCGCGCCGCGTCCGCATGGTGCAGCCAGCTGCGCACGGCCGGCATGTGGTCGAGGCAGGCGCAGGTGGCGATCGCCTTCATCGCGCCGCAATCGGAATGGCCGCAAATGACGATGTCGGTCACGTTCAAGGCGGACACGGCAAACTCGACCGTGGCGCTGACGCCGCCCGGTTCGGGGCCGTACGACGGTACGATGTTGCCCGCGTTGCGGATCACGAAGAGTTCGCCTGGCTCGCGCTGCGTCACCAGTTCCGGCACCATGCGGCTGTCCGAGCAGGAAATGAACAGGGCCTTCGGGGTTTGCCCCGTGGCCAGGGTCTTGAACAACTCGCGGCGCTCAGGAAAAACCTCTTTTTGGAAGCGTAGGAATCCAGCAATAATGTCGCGCATAATAAATAGGGATCGTTATCTGAGCCGGTATTATCGCTGAATGGCGTCTGGCTTGCCTACTGCCCCCGCTTACTGCCCCTGTGGCGGTTGCCACAGCTCCACCTTGTTGCCCTCGGGATCGATGACCCAGCCGAACTGGCCGTATTCCGAATCGGGCGCCTTGTCCAGCACCTCACAGCCTTCCTCGCGCAAGGCTTGCAACAGCGCATCGAGGTCGTCGACCCGGTAATTGATTATGAAGGCAGCCTTGCCAGGCGCGAATTGCTCGCTGTCCCTGGCCGCCACGGACCAGATGGTGGTGCCGGCCGCGGGCTGGCCGTCAGCATCCGTCCAGCTAAAGGCGGCGCCGCCCCAGGGCTGCACGTCCAGCCCCAGGTGGCGCTGGTACCAGGCGCGCAGCGCGGCCGGGTCTTGCGCCTGGAAAAAGATGCCGCCGATGCCAGTAACTCGTTTCATGCCCGCCTCCGTTGCTGTCCAGTGCGTTGACTGTAACACCGGCTTGCGGGCATGGCAAACGAGCATGGCCGGTAGGCAAAAACGTTATCAAGATGTATAGTGGATTGCGGGTACGTAACCATGGGGTTGCGCGCGGATACGTGGAGAGCGTTCATGCTGAAAGTTGTTGGCCCTTTGATACTGCTGGCCTGCCTGGCCCTGACAGCCCCTGCGCATGCACAGGATAAACGCGACGCACCAAAATCCAACTCCGAGGCGGGCTTGTGCGCGCCCGTGTGTGCGTCGGCACGCCAGGAATGCCGCGCGCAAGTGCAGCAAGCAACGGAAGACGATACCAGCCCCATGCTGTCGATGAAGCCAAGCAGCAATCCCTACGCTGCCGCGAGCAGGGAAACGGGAGCCCAGTCGCAGCAGTTGCAACCGACGCAAGCCCAGGCCTTTCGTGCCCGGCGCGCCGAACGTCAGCAAGCCTGTGACGTGCAATATCGCAGTTGCACGCGCGCCTGCGGTTAAGTCATTCCAATCGGCTCAAGAATCGCATAATTCACATTAACTTGATACCGCAAGCGCTTGATTTTATTGACAACTTGAAGCGTAATCGAGCAGCATGTCTTCCAGGAACAGCTTGGGCGACAAGGGGTGCTCGGCAATTGCCCGGCGCTCGTTCGCCGCCTTGATGGCGACCATCAAACGGCTCACGTTGATGCGTCCTGCCAGCGCTTCCAGTTCGCGCCGGTGGCGCGGGTAGTAACGGATGGTGCCCGACAGCTTGACGGAAAACACATCGTACAGCCAGCGCTGCAGCGATGCCACCAGCGGCGCCAGCGGCGCCTTCTGCAATTTATCGGCCGCCTTCAGGGCCGCTTCCACGCCGGGATTGGCCAGCACTTGCAACAATTGTTCCGTCTCTTCGCGGCCGCCCGATTCGGACTGGGCCAGCGCGGCCAGCGGTGCGCCGCCCTGCTCGCGCAGCCAGCTGTCCGCATCGTTCAAGCCTTGGGCCTTGAGCCACGTCAAGGCCTGCTCGTGGCTGGGCATGGGCAAGGCGAATTTCCGGCAGCGCGACAGAATCGTCGGCAGCAAGCGGTCCAGGCTGTTCGAGGCCAGCAGGAACAAGGTGCCCGGCGGCGGTTCTTCCAGGGTTTTCAGCAAGGCGTTCGAGGCGGGCGTGTTCAACGCTTCGGCCGGGTACAGCACCACCACGCGCAAGCCCTGGCGGTGCGTGGAAATGTTCATGAAGTCGGCCAGGTTGCGGATCTGCTCGATCTTGATGTCTTTCGACGGCGTCTTGGTCTTGGTGCTTTTCTTCGCGCCTTCGCCCTCTTCGCCGTCGTCGGCCACCTCGTCCTCCAGCGCTTCCGGACGGACCCGGCGGTAATCGGGATGGTTGCCCTGGCTAAACCAGCCGCACGAGGCGCAGGCGCCGCAGGCATGGCCGTCGGCGCGCACGTCTTCGCACAGCAGCGCTTGCGCGAAATGCTCGATGAAGTCGGCCTTGCCGATGCCTTGCGCGCCATGGAACAAAATGGCGTGCGGCATGCGCGGGCGCAAGGCTTGCAATTGCTGCCAGGCGTCCTGTTGCCACGGATAGAGAAAACTGGTCATTTTATTCTTTGTAAATCAGCGTGTTGCGACGCTTTGTTCGAGCAAAATATCAAGTAATTGCGCGAGTTGCACCTGGATGTCGGCAATGCTTTGCGTGGAGTCGATGATGCGGAAGCGTTCCGGGAACTGGGCCGCGCGGCGCAGATATTCGTTGCGCGTGGCGGCAAAGAAATCGGCCTGCTCCTGCTCGAACTTGTCGAGCGCGCGCGTGGCGTCCAGGCGGGCGCGGGCGACAGCCAGCGGCACGTTGAACAAAAACGTCAAGTCCGGCTGCAAGTGCGGGTGAACCCACGCTTCCAGCGCTTCCATCTTGCCCAGATCCATGCCGCGGCCGCCGCCCTGGTAGGCGAAGCTGGCATCGGTGAAACGGTCGGAAATGACCCACTCGCCCCGTTCCAGGGCGGGCGCGATGACTTGCGCGATGTGTTCGCGGCGGCTGGCGAACATCAGCAAGGCTTCCGTTTCCAGATGCATCTTTTCATGCAGCAGCAGTTCGCGCAGCTTTTCGCCCAGGCTGGTGCCGCCCGGTTCGCGCGACGAGACGAGGCTCACCCCCCTTTGCTGCAGGTAGTCGGTGACAAAGCCGATATGCGTCGACTTGCCCGCGCCATCGATGCCTTCGAAGGTGATGAAACGGGGTTGATATTGTTGTGTCATGAAACTCTTAATCTTGTGATGATATTAACGCTGATACTGGTTCACGGCGCGGTTATGGTCGGGCAAGTTGGCCGAGAACTGGCTGGTGCCGTCGCCGCGCGCCACGAAATACAGCGCTTGCGTGCGGGCCGGCGCCAGCGCCGCCGTCAGCGATTGCGCGCCAGCCAGGGCGATCGGCGTGGGCGGCAAGCCGCCGCGCGTGTAGGTATTGTACGGGGTGTCCGCTTCCAGGTCGCGTTTGCGGATCTTGCCCTGGTAATTGTCGCCCATGCCGTAGATCACGGTCGGGTCCGTCTGCAGCAGCATGCCCGTCTTCAGGCGGTTGACGAACACGCCGGCGATCATCGCGCGCTCGGACTTTTGCCCCGTTTCCTTTTCCACGATGGAAGCCATGATCAGCGCCTCGTACGGGTTTTTATATGGCAAGGCCGGATCGCGCTTGTCCCACGCTTCGGACAGGCGGCCGATCATGGCCGTGTGCGCCTGCTTGAAAATCTGCATTTCGCTGGCGCCCTTGGCGAACAGATACGTGTCCGGGAAGAACAGGCCTTCCGGCAGCACATATTCGGGGCTGATCTTCGCCATCAGTTCCTTGTCGGACAGACCCACGGTATCGTGCTTGAGTCCCGGGTGGTTGGCCATGGCCAGGCGCATCTGCTTGAACGTCCAGCCTTCGATGATGGTCAGCGACTCTTGCGCGAACTCGCCGCGTGCCAGCTGCGTGATCAAACGCTGCGGCGTGGTGCCCGGTTTCAGCTCGTAGGAACCGGCCTTGATCTTCGAAGTCTTGCCTTCGATACGCGCCAGCATGTTGAACAGGATGGGCACGATGGGCACGCCCGCGTCCGCGATCTGCTGGCCTGCCGCATGCGCGCCGCTGCCCGGGCTGATCGTAAACGGGATCGCTTCGCCGTCCGTGGTGATGGGCTGCTGCGCCCAGTACACAAAAGTACCGCCCACGCCGATGGCGGCGATGACTGAACTGACTACAAGTTTTTTAAAGAAAGCCATTGTTCCGATTCTTGTGATGCGCTCGCTGGCAGGCAGCGCGCGCTTGTTATGATCGTTCATTTGTGAAGCAAGTGCGCGCAAAGCGGCGCCAACACTGGCAATCTTGCCGCTGCCGACGCAATTTGCGCGACATCACTATAATGAACCCGTAATGATAATGCTTAATCGCTGATCTAATGGAAATTATGAATAACTGGAATCAATTTTTAACCGCTCAAGGCGCCCGCCCCGTTGCCGCCGATGGCACGCCTGACGGCACCGCAAACTCCCCTGTCGCCGATTTCGGCCAGTCCCTGACAGTGGCCCAGCTGCAAGAAGGTTTTGTCGCGGCCATCACGGACCAGGGCTTGATCGGCTTGAACGGCGACGATGCAGCCAGTTTCCTGCACGGCCAGCTGACCAACGACGTGGAACACCTGAACCAGGAGCAAGTGCGCCTGGCCGGCTACTGCACGCCGAAAGGCCGCTTGCTGGCCAGTTTCCTGATGTGGCGCAACGCCACCACCATTTATCTGCAATTGCCGCGCGCCATACAGCCGGCCATCCAGAAGCGGCTGCAGATGTTCGTGCTGCGCGCCAAGGCCAAGCTGCACGATGCGTCCTTTGATGAAACGAGCCAGGTCGTCCTGGGCCTCGGCGGCAAGCAAGCCAGCGCGGCCCTGTCCGCCTGGTTCCCCAAGCTGCCCGTCACGCCGTTCAGCAAGGTCGAGCACGCGCTGGGCACCCTGCTGCGCGTGGCCGATGCGTTCGGCAGCGCCCGTTATCAATGGCTGACGTCCGCCGCCACGGCGCAGGACGTGTGGCAGCAGCTGGCCGAAACTCTCGCCAAGGGCGGCAATGACGCCTGGCAATTGTCCGAGATCCATGCGGGCATCCCGCAGATCACGGCCGCCACGCAAGAGCAGTTCGTGCCGCAGATGGTCAACTTCGAGCTGCTGGGCGGCGTCAATTTCAAGAAAGGCTGCTATCCGGGCCAGGAAATCGTCGCGCGCAGCCAGTATCTGGGCAAGCTCAAACGCCGCACCACCCTCGTCAGCATCGCTGATGCAACCGTCGTCGCCGGCGGCGAACTGTTCGCCGTCAGCGACCCCGAGCAACCGTGCGGCATGGTCGTCAACGCGGCGCCAAATGGCGTGGGCGGCATCGACGCTCTCGTTGAAATGAAGCTGGGGGCAATCGAAGAAGGTTCAAGCGCCGCCGGCGCCGTGCGCTACGGCTCGGCCCAGGGCGCTGCCGTGCAGTTCCTGCCCATGCCTTACGTGCTCGACGCACTCGACTTGTGAGAATGCCATGAAAGATTTGTACATTTATTACCAAGTCAAGGAAGAGCACGCCCAGGCGCTGGAAGCCCGGGTCCGCGCCTTGCAAGCGAAACTGGCGGCCGCGTCCGGCGTGGCGCCGCAATTGAAGCGCCGTCCTGACGCCAAGGATGGCTTGCAGACGTGGATGGAAATTTATCCTGTCGTCGGCGAAGGTTTTGCCGAGCTGCTGGTCAGCGCATCCGACGAAGCGGGCTTGCTGTCCTTGACGGCCGGCGCGCGCCATACGGAAGTGTTCATGGATTTGCCTCCATGTGCCTGATCGTTTTTGCCTGGAAAGTCAATCCGCACATCCCGCTGATTGCCGCCGCCAACCGCGACGAATTCTATGAACGTGCCAGCGCCCCCGCCGGCGCCTGGCCCGAACACCCGCAAGTGTATGCAGGCCGCGACCTGCAGGCGGGCGGCAGCTGGATGGGCATCACTCAGGCCGGCGGCGGCAGCTCGCGCTTTGCCGCCATCACGAATATCCGCAGCCCGCAAGACCGCAACCCCGACGCTCCCTCGCGCGGCGCCCTCGTGGCCGACTATTTGGCCGGCAACATGTCGCCGCAAGACTATATCGCGCAAATCCGCCCCGGCTGCAAAGCCTACAACGGTTTCAATCTGGTGCTCGGAGACGCCGATACCCTGATCTGGTTTTCCAACCGGGGTGATGGCGATGTGCGCAATGGCCAGCCTTTGGAGCCTGGCATCTACGGCTTGTCGAACGCCCTACTCGACGCGCCGTGGCCGAAGGTCCTGAAGACCAAGGCCCAGTTCGCCAGCTTGCTGTGCCAGGGCGCGCCGGACGAAGCGTATTTCGACATGCTGGCCGACACCACGCGCGCGCCCGACTTCCGCTTGCCGGACACGGGCGTGCCGCTCGACCTCGAGCGCGTGCTGTCCGCCGTCTGCATCGAAACGCCGGGCTACGGCACGCGCACGTCCACCGTCGTCAAATTGTTCCCGGACTCTCCCGGCGAACTGCATGAGCTGGTGATACAGTAGGTCGGGTAGGTCGGGTTAGCGCGCGAGCGCGTAACCCGACAACACCACCACACGCAACCGGCATCACCGCCGTCCCCGATGTCGGATTACGCGCGCCTCTGGCGCGCTAATCCGACCTACGCAAGCCTCCCCTCTCTTCATCGAAAACCCACTCAACATCAGCACGCACAAAAAAAGAAAGCGCTTGCGCAAGCGCTTTCTTTTGTTTACGATAGATTCAAACGCGGCGACACAGCCGTACTTAATCGCAGCACACAATAATAATAAAACCATCAGGAGACACCATGGCCACCATGGAAGATGTAGCGCGGGCGGCGGACGTATCGTTGTCGACCGTCTCTCACGTACTGAACGGGACCCGCAAGGTCAGCCCGAAAACCGTCGCCGCCGTCAATGCGGCCATGCAGCAGATCGGCTATGTGCCCAACATGCTGGCGCGCGCGCTGGCCGGTTCCTCGTCGGGCACCATCGGCGTGGCCATTTCCGCCTTCACCAATCATTACTTCAGCGAAACCGTGCGCGCCATCGAGGCCGCCTGCACGCGCCATGGCTTGATGATGCTGTTTTCCGATACGCATGACGATCCCGAGCAGGAATTGAAAGTGGTGCAGAACTTGCACCAGCGCCGGGTCGACGGCATCGTGCTGGCGCCGTCGGGCGACACGCATCACCGCACGCTCGACTATTTGAGCAGCAATAAGATCGCTTCCGTGCTGGTGGACCGCATGTCGGCGCAGCCGTTCGACCAGGTGGGCGTGGAAAATATCGAGGCGACGGCCGAACTGGTCGGTCACCTGATCACCGTCCACGGCCACCGCCGCATCGGCTTCATCGCGGGCGCGCCCGGCCTGTCCACGACGGACGAGCGTATCGACGGCTATCGCCTGGCCTTGCAGCGCGCCAATATCGTCTTCGACCCCGCACTGCTGCGCTCAGGCGACTCCAATCTGGAGCGCAGCGGCGCGGCCACGCGCGAATTGCTGGCCCTGCCCGCCGGACAGCGTCCCACGGCCATCGTTGCCGGCAATAACCTGATGACCATCGGCACCATGCACGCCTTGCGCGACGCGCACATTGCGGTACCGCAAGACGTGTCCCTGGCAGGCTTCGATGATTTCGACTGGGCCGATTATTTCAGCCCCCGCTTGACCGTGATGGCGCAGCCGCTCGAAGAGCTGGGCGCCATGGCCGTCGACCTGCTGATCGACCGTATCGCCAACCCGGGCCGCGCCCGGCACGTGCAGCGCTTGTCGCCGACCCTGCGCGTACGCAATTCCTGCGGCTGCCCCTGACCTTTTACAGCAAACCATAATGCATCCAGCGATTTCCCTCGGTATCGATCTTGGTACCTCCGAACTGAAAACCGTGCTGATGGACAGCACTGGCACCGTGCGCGGCCAGGCTTCCGTGCGTATCGACACCAGCCACCCACAGCCGGGCTGGTCCGAACAAGCGCCGCAGGACTGGTGGGCCGCCTGCGTCAACGCGCTGGGCCAGCTGCGCGCCGGCTGGCCGCAGGAATATGCGCAGATCGCCTGCATCGGCCTGTCGGGCCAGATGCATGGCGCCGTGCTGCTCGACAGCAACGACAATGTAATTCGTCCCGCCATCCTGTGGAACGATGCGCGTTCCGAAGCCGAAGCGGCTGCCCTGGCGCGCGACTATCCCGCCTATGCGGACGTGACGGGCAGCCTGCCCATGGCGGGACTGACGGCGCCGAAACTGCTGTGGCTGCAAACGCACGAGCCTGACGCTTTCAATGCCATCGCCTGCCTGCTGTCGCCCAAGGATTACCTGCGCCTGCAATTGACTGGCAACAAGGTCACCGACATGTCCGACGCGGCCGGCACCCTGTGGCTGGACGAGGCCAAGCGTGCCTGGTTCGCCCCCATGCTGGCCGCCTGCGGCCTGGCGCCGGAACAGATGCCGGCCTTGGCCGAAGGCGATGCCGCCACGGGCACGGTGCTGGCCGCCGTGGCAGACAAGCTGGGCTTGCCATCGGACGTGGTGGTGGCGGCCGGCGGCGGCGACAACCCCGTCTCGGCCGTGGGCATCGGCGCCGTCAACGGCGGCGACAGTTTCATTTCACTGGGCACCAGCGCCGCCATCGTTTCCGTCACCGAAGCGCCTTTGGGCAACCCGGCCGGCGGCGTGCACAGCTTTTGCCACGCCCTGCCCGGCCGCTGGTATGCGATGGGCGCGATCCTGTCCGGCGCCAGCTGCCTGCGCTGGGCCACGGGCGTACTGGGCCAGCCCGACGAGGCAGCCCTGCTGGCGCTGGTGGAAAGCGCTCTGCCGCTCGACAGCGCCATCGCGCCCTCCGCGCCCCTGTTCCTGCCCTACCTGTCGGGCGAGCGCACGCCGCATAACGACCCGCAAGTGCGCGGCGCCTTCCTGCAACTGGGCCACGACAGCACACCGGCGCAGCTCGGCTACGCCGTGCTCGAAGGCGTGGCCTTCGCCTTGCGCGACGCCATGGCGGCCGTCACGTCGACGGGCGCCGTCGTTCCCCACTGCATGCTGGTGGGCGGCGGCGCGCGCAGCCAGTATTGGGCGCAGTTGCTGGCCAATGTGCTGGGCCGCGAGATGCGCACCTTGCACAACAGCGAACTGTCGGCCAGCCTGGGCGCGGCCAAGCTGGGCTTTGCTGCCATCGGCCAGCGCCAGTTGCTGGCCACCAGCTTGCCCATCAAAAACACTTTCCTGCCCGATGCCGCGCACAGCGCAGCCTTGAGCATCCGTTACGGCCGCTACCGTAGCCTGTTTCCCGCCGTGCAAGCCTTGCACCAACTCAGTGATAAGGAATAGTAATGAATCAGCTGCAACAACTAAAACAGTACAGCACCGTCGTCGCCGACACGGGCGACTTCCTGCAACTGGCGCGCTTCGCGCCGCAGGACGCCACCACCAATCCGTCGCTGATTTTAAAAGCCGTGCTGCAGCCCGATTACGCGCCATTGCTGGAAAGCACGGTCGCCGCGCACAAGCATGCATCGCTGGACGATATTGTCGACCAGGTGCTGGTGCGCTTCGGCCTGGAAATTTTGAAGGTCGTGCCGGGCCGCGTATCGACGGAAGTCGATGCCCGTTTGAGCTTTGACCGCGACGCCACCATCGCCCGCGGGCGCCGCCTGATCGCCCTGTACGAGCAAGCCGGCATTCGTCGCGAGCGCGTGCTGATCAAGGTCGCCGCCACCTGGGAAGGCATCCAGGCGGCGCGCGAGCTGGAAAAAGACGGCATCTTTTGCAACCTGACCCTGCTGTTCGCGTTTTGCCAGGCCGTTGCCTGCGCCGACGCGAAAGTGCGCCTGATTTCGCCATTTGTGGGCCGCATCTACGACTGGCACAAGAAGTCGATGGGTGCGGCATGGGACGAAGCGGCGCGCAGCCTGTCCAACGATCCAGGTGTACAGTCGGTGACGCGCATCTTCAATTACTACAAACAACATGGCATCGCCACGCAAGTGATGGGCGCCAGCTTCCGCAACGTGGGGCAGATCACGGCCCTGTCCGGCTGCGACTTGCTGACCATCAGCCCCGACCTGCTGGTCAAGCTGGAAGCGCTTGACGCTCCGTTCGAGCGCGCCCTGGGCGGCGACCTGGGCGCGGCGCAGCCGGCCGTCACGTATGACGAAGCCACTTTCCGCTACGCCTTGAATGACGACGCGATGGCCACCGAAAAGCTGGCCGAAGGCATCCGCGGCTTTGCCGTCGATGCGGGCAAGCTGGACGCCATGATCGAGAAATTACGTAATCAATAAGTTTTTCACCCGTAGCACCGTTTGTTTTTCACAATAAAAACCCTTGGAGATCCACATGAAAAAAGTCATTACCGCCTCCCTGCTGTTGTCCGCCGCCTGCGGCGCTTTCGCCGCTGACAAACCGCTGAAATCGATCGGCGTGAGCGTGGGCGACCTGGCCAACCCGTTTTTTGTCGCCATTGGTCGCGGCGCGGAAGAAAGCGCGAAAAAGCTGGGCGGCCCTGGCGTGAAAGTCACCACTGTTTCCAGCAAGTATGACCTGAACACCCAGGTGGACCAGATTGAAAACTTTATTGCCAACAAGACCGACATCATCATCCTGAACGCCGTTGATTCCAAGGGCATCGCCCCTGCCATCAAGAAAGCGCGCAATGCGGGCGTGGTCGTGATCGCCGTCGACGTGGGCGCCGTAGGCGCTTCGGCCACCGTGATGTCCGACAACACCATGGCTGGCGACGTGTCGTGCGCCTACCTGGCCAAGCAGATCGGCGGCAAGGGCAATGTCGTGATCCTCAACGGCCCGCCGGTCACCTCCGTGATCGACCGCGTCAACGGCTGCAAGAAAACCCTGGCCGCGTTCAAGGACATCAAGATCCTGTCCGACAACCAGAACGCCGGCGGCAGCCGCGACGGCGGCATGACCGTGATGTCGAACCTGCTGACGGCCTATCCGAAGATCGACGGCGTGTTCGCCATCAACGATCCTACCGGTATCGGCGCCGAACTGGCGATCAAGCAATCGAAGCGCACGGACGTCAAACTGATCACGGCCGTCGATGGCGCGCCCGATGGCCAGAACGCCCTGAAAAACAAGGCTGGCCTGTTTGCCGCCACCTCGGCGCAAAACCCGTACCGCATGGCGACCGACGCCGTGCAGATGGGCTACGACATCATGAACGGCCGCACGCCGAAACAGACGATGGTGCTGTTGCCGACCCCGGCCATCACCAAGGAAAACGTCGCCACCTATACGGGCTGGGTAAAGAACTGATCTGCCTGACCTGAACCACGTGTTGCCCGCCCCGGCCCCGGCCCAAGGGCGGGCAACAGTTTCAAAAGCAAGGAAGGACAGTCATGAGCGACAATATTATTTTTGAAATGCGCGGCATCGAGAAGCGCTTTGGCGCCACGCGCGCGCTGCGCGGCGTGCACCTGACAGTGCGCAGCGGCGAAATCCATGCCGTGATGGGCGAAAATGGCGCCGGCAAGAGCACCCTGATGAAGATTTTATCCGGCGTCTACACGCCGGACGCGGGCGAGATCATTCTCGACGGCAAGCCGATCCGCATCCGCAACCCGGGCGAGGCACGCGCGCTGGGCATCAACCTGATCTACCAGGAATTGAGCGTGGCCAAGAACATGACGGTGGCGCAGAACGTCTTCATGGGCAGCGAGCCGAAAGGACCGTTCTGGACCGTCAAGGGCGGCGAAATGCGTGCGCGCACGAACGCCATCCTGGCCGACCTCGGTTCCCGTTTCGACGCCGACACCATGGTCTCGACCCTGTCGATCGCCGAGCAGCAGCAGGTGGAAATCGCCCGCGCCCTCGTGCACGAAAGCCGCATCCTGATCATGGACGAGCCCACTGCCGCCCTGTCCGACCGGGAAACAGAACAATTATTCCGCATCATCGAAGAACAGCGCGACAAGGGCCTGGCCGTACTGTACATCAGCCACCGCATGGCCGAAGTGGAACGCCTGGCGCGCCGCATCACGGTGCTGCGCGACGGCGCCTATGTGGGCGAGCTGGGCAAGGATGAACTGGATCAAAAGAAAGTCGTGCAAATGATGGTGGGCCGCCCCGCCGACGACTTTTATTCGCACCAGCGGCGCACCACGCGGGGCGCCGAGCGCTTGCGCGTGGAAGACGTCGGCGGCGGCAAGGTCAAGCCGGCCTCGTTCACCCTGCATGCGGGCGAAGTGACGGGTCTTGCCGGCCTCGTCGGTGCGGGCCGCACGGAACTGGCGCGCCTGATCTTTGGCGCCGACAAGAAACAAACGGGGCAAGTGTGGCTCGATGGCCAGGAAGTGCACATCCACCGGCCGCTGGCAGCCATCCGCCACGGCATCGGCTACCTGCCGGAAGACCGCAAGAGCCTGGGCCTGTTCATGCAATTGTCGGCCATGGAAAACATGTCGATGAATATCCTGTCCAAGCATGCGACGGCGGGCGTGGTCAACCGTGGCGCCCTGACCCAGCTGACGCGCGAGGCGATAGCCAACCTCAACGTGAAAGTGTCGGGACCGGACGGCATCGTGGGCGGCCTGTCCGGCGGTAACCAGCAGAAAGTCTTGCTGGCGCGCTGGCTGGCCATCGCCCCGAAAGTGCTCATCCTCGACGAACCGACGCGCGGCGTGGACGTGGGCGCGAAGAGCGAAATCTACAAGATCATCCACCAGCTGGCGGACGCAGGCACGGCCGTGCTGTGCATTTCCAGCGAACTGGCCGAGCTGGTCGGCATTTGCGACCGCGTGATGGTGATGTGCGAAGGACGCCTGACAGGCGAAGTGACGGGCGACGATATCACGCAGGAGAACATCCTTGCTTATGCCACCCATCTGGAAGCGGCATAAAAATACGCATTAGCATAATTATTCAGGAGAATTAACATGACAACGAGTACCACCAGCGGCGCCGCACGCGCCGGCGAACCCTTCAATGCCTCGAACCTGATGCGCCGCCTGGGCATGCTGCCCGTGCTGGTGGTGCTGTACCTGGCCATGTATGGCCTGACCGTGTACTTCTCGGCCGACGGCACGTCGACGTTCATGACCAGCAATAACACCATGAACATCTTCCGCCAGGTATCGATCAACATCGTGCTGGCATCCGGCATGACCTTCGTCATTCTGACCAGCGGCATCGACCTGTCCGTCGGTTCCGTCTTGGCCGTCTCGGCCGTGGCAGGCATGCTGATGTCGCTGTCGGCCCAGTTCGCCGGCTTTTCGATCCCCACTTTCATCATCGTTGGCCTGCTGCTGGGCGCGCTCAATGGCGTGCTGGTCGCCCTCGTCGGCCTGAACCCCTTCGTGGTGACCTTGGGCACCATGACGGCCCTGCGCGGCGCGGCCTACCTGCTGGCCGACGGCACCAGCGTGCTGAACACGGAAATCCCAAGCTTCGAATGGATGGGTAACGGCAGCTTCCTGGCCGTGCCCTGGCTGATCTGGCTGGCGGCCGCCGTCGTCGTGCTGACCTGGTTCATCCTGCGCAAGACCACCCTGGGCCTGCATATCTACGCGGTCGGCGGCAATATCCAGGCGGCCCGTTTGACCGGCATCAAAGTCGGCCTCGTGCTGATGTTTGTCTACACGATCAGCGGCCTGTTCGCCGGCCTGGGCGGCGCCATGTCGGCCAGCCGTCTGTATGCGGCCAACGGCAACTGGGGCACGGGCTATGAGCTGGACGCCATCGCGGCCGTCGTGCTGGGCGGCACGAGCCTGATGGGCGGCGTGGGTTCCGTCTGGGGCACCGTCATCGGCGCCCTGATCATCGGCGTGATGAACAATGGTTTGACGATTTTGGGCCTGTCGTCGTTCTGGCAGTATGTGGCGAAAGGCGTCGTGATCGTGCTGGCCGTGATCCTCGACAAATGGCGCCAGTCGCACGCGCAGAACTGATTGTGACGTGGTGCGTCGGGTTACGCGCTTTGCGCTAACCCGACCTACCATTGACGTAACAGGTCGGTGTAGGTCGGATTAGGCCGCAGGCCGTAATCCGACAACACCCTAGAACACCAGCCGCATCTCCACATGCGCAATCCCCGCCTCTTCAAATTGTTCCCCCTGCTGCACGAAACCGTGGCGCGCATAGAATGGCGCGGCCACGGTTTGTGCGTTCAGCACCACCGCTGCATCGCCCCGCTCCCGGGCTTTCTCCATCAGCAAGGTCAAAATGGCGCCACCCACGCCCGTGCCGCGGCCCGGCTGGTGCACGGCCATGCGGCCGATGTGGCCGTCTGGCAATAACCGGCCCGTGCCGATGGCGTTGCCGACGGCGTCATAGGCAACGGCGTGCAGGCAGACGGCATCCATGTCGTCGAGTTCGATCTCGGCCGGCACTTTCTGTTCATCGACGAAAACTTCAAAACGGATGGCGGTGGCGTCAGGGCCCAGTGTGGCCCAGTCGCCGAGGCGGATGGTGTGCTTGGTCATGGCATGCGGTAATAAGGGAGGGGCCGCCATTGTCGCACGGCCCGCCACGCCTTGGCAGGTGGTGCGGCTCAAGCGTTCGATTTCAAGTAACGTCCAGGTGTTTCACCGAGTATTTTGCGAAACATGACGACAAAATTGCTCGCGTTCTCGTAGCCCAGGCCCTCTGCGACATGCTGGACCGTGGCGCCCCTGGCCATCCATTGCAAGGCGAGCAGTATATGCAGTTGCCTGCGCCAGCGTCCGAAACTCATGCCGGTTTCCCGGGACACCAGGCGTGACAGCGTGCGCGCACTGATGCCCATCCGCTGCGCCCACGATTCGATGTTGCCTGGATCGGATGGACGCGCCATGATCCACTCGACCAGTTTGCGTAGCCGCTTGTCTGGCGTCAGGGGAAGATGAACCTGACCGGGCTGCGCCAACGCCATTTCGTCGAGAAGCAGTGTCATCACCCGTGACGCCATGCCGCCCTCTTCGTAGCGCATCGGCAATGCCGCTGAACGGATCACCAATTCACGCAGCAGCGGCGTGGTCGACAAGGTGCAGCACTCCCGCGGCAACGCGTCGCCCACCGCAGGATCGACATACACCACGTAACAATCGACCGTGCCGGCCCCATCCATTCGATGTTGTGTGCCGCCTGGTACCCAAATGGCGCTCCCCGGCGGCACCAGCCAGAAGCCGCCGTCGACCTCGCAGGTGAGCACGCCCCGCATCCAGAGCAGGAACTGGCCTTTTCGATGCTGATGAAAATCCTTCTCCTGGCGGCTATCCATCTCGCGGCCCACGGCGCCAAGCGTAACCACCGGCCTTGGCACGCAGTCGGGATCTTCCCAGTCGCTGGACGAGTCGTCGCTGAAAACAGGCATCGGGCACCTTTCAAGGAGCAGAATCAGTGGCAAGAATTCAATATAACATGGCCTGTTGGCTCATTGTGACCAACACGTGGCGCGCCTAACATGGACGCTGACATCACAACCACGAAAGCTGTCACATGGAACAAACGAAGAAAATCCTGATCTGCGGCGGCGGCATCGCCGGCCCTGCGTGTGCCTGGTGGCTGACCAGGTACGGCTACTCCGTGGTGCTCGTCGAAAAGGCCGACGCGCTCAGGGTCGGCGGGCAGAACGTCGATGTGAAGGATGCCGCGCAGCAGGTCATCAAGCGCATGGGTTTGACGGAACAGGTCGAGGCGCGCGACACGCTGGAATGCGGACAGAAGTGGCTCGACGCGGCCGGCAAGGTGGTGGCTGTTTTCCCCAAAGGTAGTATCGGCGGACTGACCTGCGATTTTGAAATCCTGCGCGGCGATTTCGCCCGTATTTTGTTCGATGCGACCCACGGCACTTGCGAATACCGTTTTGGCACGTCCGTCAGTGGCGTTGAAGAGATTGAAAATGGCGTGCGGGCAACCTTTGCCGATGGCACGGCAGAGGACTTCGAACTGGTGATCTGCGCCGACGGCGTGAGCTCGCCGACCAGAGACCTGGCGCTGGCCGCTGAAACGCGCATGCGTTACCTCGGCGCCTACATGGCGTTTTTCAACATTCCCCGGCGGCCGGAAGACGACTTCTGGGCCTGCTCCGTCAACGGCATAGGCGGGACGATGATCAACCTCAGGCCAGGTGGCTTGACTGAAACTACCGTGCTGATGACCTTTCCAGCCGCTGAGCCTGGCCTGCGGAGTCCGACGACGCCGTCGCCGCGCGAGACGCTGCGGGCGGCACTGGTGGGCCGGGGCAAGGTGGCCGATCGTATCATCGCCGAGCTTGATAACGTCCAGGACTTCTATTTCGGGCCGATGAGCCAGGTACAAGCTTCCACCTGGTCAAAAGGCCGACTGGTCTTGCTGGGCGATGCGGCGCACTGCCCCACGCCATTCACGGGCAAGGGCACGGCTCTGGCGCTGGTGGGAGCCTACGTGCTGGCGGGGGAAATCAAGAGGCGCGCGAGCCACACCCAGGCTTTCGAGGCATACGAACGCATCCTGCGCCCGTATGCCGAGCGTACACAGCGGGAGCTGAGCCCTCGCCTCATTCGGCTCATGCACGTGCGGACGCGGTTCGGCATAGCCATCGCGCATGTACTGCAAAGGTGCGTCGGCAGCGCCCTGATCCAGTCGCTGTTGCGACCCAACGCCAAGACCAAGGCGCGCAGGATCGACGAGGATTTCACGCTCCCGATCTATTGAAAGCATCGCTGTGCTACCGGGCGCAGCCGGGCAAGGAACTGGCGGCGCGCCCGGTCACTTCAAAACAGCCCGCTTACAACTTCACCAGTTGCTTGCCGAAGTTGCGCCCTTTTAAGAGGCCGATGAAGGCGTCCGGCGCGCTGGCCAGGCCATCGGCCACGGATTCGCGGAATTTCAGCTTGCCCGTCGCCACCAGGCTGCCCAGTTCCGCCAGTCCCTGCGGCCAGAATTCCGGCTGCTCGGAAACGATGAAGCCGCGCACGGTCAGGCGGTTGGTGAGGATCAGGCGCGCATTGTCGAGCGGCGTCGGCTCGCCGTTGTAGCCGGCGATCCAGCCGCACACGGCCACGCGGCCAAACGCATTGGTGCGCGCCAGCGCCGCATCGAAGATGGCGCCGCCCACGTTTTCAAAGATGGCGTCGATGCCGTCGGGCGTGGCCGCCGCCAGATCGGCCTCAAGATTGCCCGCCTTGTAGTCGACGCAGGCGTCAAAACCCAGTTCCTCGACAACATAGCGGCATTTTTCCGCACCGCCCGCGATGCCGACGACACGGCAGCCTTTCAATTTCGCCAGCTGGCCCACGACACTGCCCACGGCGCCGCTGGCGGCCGACACGACCACGGTTTCGCCCGACTTCGGCGCCATGATCTGGTTCAAGCCATACCAGGCCGTCATGCCCGGCATGCCGACGGAACCCAGGTAAGCCGAAGCAGGAATGTGCGTCGTGTCGACCTTGCGCAGCATCGTGCCATCCGATACGGCCACTTCCGTCCAGCCCAACGTCCCCACGACGGTGTCGCCCACGGCAAACTTCGGATGCTTTGATTCCAGCACCACGCCCACCGTGCCGCCTATCATGGTTTCATCAATCGCTTGCGGCGCCGCGTAGCTTTTATTGGCACTCATGCGCCCGCGCATGTAAGGATCGAGCGACAGGTACTGGTTACGCACCAGCAACTGCCCATCCGTGATGGCGGGAATCTCTTGAGTTTCCAAACGAAAATGTGCCGGCTGCACTTCCTCATTGGAAGCGGGGCGCGAGGCGAGGACGATGCATTGGTAGGTGGTCATGAATGCTCCTTGTCGATAGATAAAATCAGCGGAAAACTGGAGTCAGACCCGGAGGGGGAATGCGTCCCAATGGGACGTATTCCGATCGCGAAGCGACTGACCCCGGATTTACGCTGTCATTACACTTCATAGTCCATACACTGCCGTGCTTCCCGTACCGCCCCAAAAAACGGCTTGATTTTCACGTGCTCGGGATGGTTCTGGTAAGCATCGAGCGCTTCGCGGCTGGCGAACTCGCTGTACAGGACGATGTCGTAGGTCGCTTCCAGGCCCGGCTGGGCCACGGCTGCTTCGAATTTCAATATGCCGGGCACCAGGTCGGAACAGGAGTCGAGCAGGGCTTTCAATTTCAATGCGTTCGTGGCGCGGTCGGCGCCCTCGGCGTGGTCTAACAGTTTCCAGAAAACGATGTGCTTGATCATGGCGGCAGGCTGCTTGTTTATTAATGAAGCATTACTGTAACCGCTATCGGCGCGCCTTGCAGGAAGCAGGCGCGCAATGCAAACGGGCGGCCCTGCAAGCCGCCCGCAGACTGGGTTCAATCTACATCACAGCACTTCGAACAACCCTGCCGCGCCCTGCCCGCCGCCGATGCACATGGTCACGACCACGTATTTGACGCCACGGCGCTTGCCTTCAATCAAGGCGTGGCCCGTCAGGCGGGCGCCCGACACGCCGTACGGGTGGCCGACGGCAATCGCGCCGCCGTTGACGTTCAGACGGTCCATGGGGATGCCCAGGGTGTCGGCGCAGTACAGCACTTGCACGGCGAACGCTTCGTTGAGTTCCCACAGGCCGATGTCGGCGACAGTCAAGCCCGCCTTTTTCAGCAGTTTCGGAATCGCGTAGACGGGGCCGATGCCCATTTCATCAGGTTCGCAGCCGGCCACGGCAAAGCCGCGGAAGATGCCCAACGGCTGCAAGCCTTTCGCTTCGGCCACTTTCGCATTCATGACGATGGCCATGGACGCGCCATCGGAAAACTGGCTGGCATTGCCTGCGCTGATGACGCCGCCAGGAATGGCCGGGCGGATCTTCGCCACGCCGTCATACGTCGTGTCGGCACGGATGCCTTCATCGGCGGCAATCGTCACTTCGCGCGAGACCAGCATGCCGCTGGCCTTGTCGGCCACGCCCATGATGGTGGTCATCGGCACGATTTCCGCGTCGAACAGGCCGGCCGCCTGGGCCGCGGCGGCACGCTGCTGGCTTTGCGCGCCGTAGGCATCCTGGCGCTCGCGCGAAATCTGGTAGCGCTTGGCGACGGTTTCAGCCGTCTGCAGCATGGGCCAGTACACTTCCGGCTTGTGCTGCTGCAGCCAGACCTCGCGGTACATATGCGTATTCATTTCATTTTGTACGCAGGAAATCGATTCCACGCCACCGGCCGCATAGATATCGCCTTCGCCGGCGATGATGCGCTGCGCCGCCAGGGCGATGGCCTGCAAGCCCGACGAGCAGAAACGGTTGACGGTCATGCCGGCCGTCGTGACGGGGCAACCGCCGCGCAGGGCCACCTGGCGCGCGATATTGCCGCCCGTGGCGCCTTCGGGAAAGGCGCAGCCGACCAGCACGTCTTCCACTTCCTCCGCCTCGATACGCGCGCGCTCGACGGCGGCGGCCAGCACGTGGCCGCCCAGGGTGGCGCCATGCGTCATGTTGAACGCGCCCTTCCAGGACTTGGCCAGGCCCGTGCGGGCGGTCGATACGATGACGGCTTCATTCATGCTGTGTCTCCTTGTGGGAAATATTATGGGGTGAGATATCTGTGGAATGAGAATAGCACATTTAAGTACGGTCGTTCGCAAAGTTCTGCCGAACAGCAATTTGTAAGCTTGGTGTAAGTTTCAAGCAAGCATGACGTAAGGTTCGGAGAACACACTCGCCTCCAGCTGTTGCAAGAATGGTCAAAAAGACCGCGGCACCAGTTCACTATAAAACATAGGGAGACAAACCATGGCATCACCATCCGGCTCGGCCGACGTACGGAAAACTTCTACCAAGGGAACGCCGATTACGCCCGAGGAACGCAAGGTCATCTTTGCGTCCTCGCTCGGCACCGTTTTTGAATGGTACGATTTTTATCTGTACGGTTCGCTCGCTTCCATCATCGCCAAGCAATTCTTCATCGGCGACCCTACCACCACCTTCATCTTCGCGCTGCTGGCCTTTGCCGCCGGCTTCATCGTGCGTCCATTCGGCGCGCTGGTCTTCGGCCGCCTGGGCGACATGATCGGCCGCAAGTACACCTTCCTGATCACCATTTTGATCATGGGCGGCTCCACCTTCATCGTCGGCTTGCTGCCGGGCCATGCGTCCATCGGCATCGCCGCACCGATCATCCTCGTCATCCTGCGCATCCTGCAAGGCCTGGCGCTGGGCGGTGAATATGGCGGCGCAGCCACCTATGTGGCCGAGCACGCGCCTGAAGGCAAGCGCGGCGCGTTCACGGCGTGGATACAAACGACGGCAACCCTGGGCTTCTTCCTGTCGCTGATGGTCATCCTGGGCACCCGCTTGGCGACCGGCGAGAAGGATTTCGAAGCATGGGGCTGGCGCATTCCCTTCCTCGTCTCCGTCATCCTGCTGGGTATTTCCGTGTGGATCCGCCTGGCCATGAATGAATCGCCGGCGTTTTCCAAGATGAAAGCCGAGGGCAAGACCTCGAAAGCCCCGCTGACGGAAGCGTTCGGCCAGTGGAAAAACCTGAAGATCGTCATCCTGGCCCTGATCGGCCTGACCGCCGGCCAGGCTGTCGTGTGGTACACGGGCCAGTTCTACGCCCTGTTCTTCATGATCCAGACCCTGAAAGTGGACCTGGCAACGGCCAACGTGCTCGTCGCCATCGCCCTGCTGCTGGCCACGCCGTTCTTCCTGTTCTTCGGCAGCCTGTCCGACCGCATCGGCCGCAAGTACATCATCCTCGGCGGCTGCCTGATCGCCGCGGCGACCTACTTCCCGATCTTCAACGGCCTGACCCACTTCGCCAACCCGCAGCTGGAAGCGGCTCTGAAGAACTCGCCAGTGGTGGTGGTGGCCGATCCCGCTTCCTGCCACTTCCAGTTCAACATGACGGGCACGAAGAAATTCCCATCGTCGTGCGACATCGCCACCGGCTTCCTGTCGAACAGCTCGGTGAACTACACGAAGGAAGACGCACCGGCCGGCAGCATCGCCAAGGTGCGCATCGGTACAAAGGAATTTACGTCGTTTAACGCCGTCATGACAGCCGATGGCTTGAACTTCGATGCGGAAAGCAAGGCCCACGAAGCGGCGCTGAAGAAAGAACTGGGCGCCGGCATCAAGGAAGCGGGCTACCCTGCAAAAGCCGATCCGGACCAGATCAACAAGCCGATGGTCGTGTTGCTGCTGTTCATCCTGGTGCTGTACGTGACCATGGTGTATGGCCCGATCGCCGCCATGCTGGTGGAAATGTTCCCGACGCGTATCCGTTACACTTCGATGTCCCTGCCTTACCATATCGGTAACGGCTGGTTCGGCGGCTTGCTGCCGACCACGGCCTTCGCGCTGGTGGCCTTCAAGGGCGATATCTATTACGGCCTGTGGTATCCGATCGTCGTCGCCCTGGCGACTGTCGTGATCGGCACCCTGTTCGTCAAGGAAACGAAGGACAACAACATCTACGCCGACGATTAATCTGAGGCAAACCCCGGTCGCAAGGCCGGGGCCGCAAAGCAAAACGCCGCTGACTGGTCAGCGGCGTTTTTTTATGTGGTTGCAAGCTTACTTGTCGTTCTTGCTCTTTTTCAGCTGGTCGCGCTGCTGCACGTATTCCTGGTAACTGGTCTGGTTGCGCTTGCGGCAAGCGTTGCGGTCGTCGAAATTATTGAGGCTGTTGCAATACTCGCCGATCTTGTCCCGGTTCGCGTCATACAGTACTTCGCAGCCGGTCATGGCCAGCAAGAAGGGAACGATCAGATATTTCATTGCTACTCTCATGGATAGGAACGGATTGCGCGAAAAAACACCAGATTGCCCTCTGGATAAGCGGGCAGCTTTATCTTAACGCGATCCCGGCGAAAAGTACAAGCGCTCGGTATTACTAAATGGAAAGGAATCCCCTGCGTGCGCGCCCTACTGCATGCTATGGTGGAAGTTTCTATCACCGGACTCGTGCCAGGCATGCCGACCATCGCCCCCGCCCCCTGCGGCCCGCTGCAGCCCCATTTCGACGCCTTGCTGCAAGACGTCTGCGCCAGCCTGGATGCGCAAGCCGGTCACTGGCTCGACGGCATCTACCTGTATGGCAGCATCGCCCGTGGCGACGCCACACCCGGCGTGTCCGACCTCGACCTGACCCTGGTGCTGCGCCAGCCGCCCACGCAGCAGCAGGCTGACACGCTGGAAGCGCTGCGCCTGGCCTTGCAGGCGCGCCACCCGGAAGTACTGAAAATCGATTTCGATATCGGCCACCGGGCCCAGGCGATGGCGCCCGAGCACCTGTACAGCTGGGGCTACTGGATCAAGCACCAGTGCCGCTGCCTGTGGGGCGACGACCTGGCGCCGCACTTTGCGCCGTTCGCGCCCTCGCGCGCCGTTGCCCAGGCCGTAAATGGCGACTTTGCCCGCGTGCTGGAAAATTATGCACAACGCCTCGACGACGAGCGCGACCCTGCCGCCATCGTCCGCCTGCAGCGCGAAGCGTCGCGCAAGCTGATCCGCTCATGCAATATCCTGCGCCACGATGACGATCCCTGCTGGCCCGCCAGCCTGGACGAGCATGCTGCACTGTTGCTGCGCCACTATCCCGCCATGCAGGCGCAGATAGCGTATTTCCTTGCCCAGGCCCGGTCCGGCGCCGCGCCAGCCAGCGGTTTTACGCCAGCGCTGCGCCAATTCACGCAGTGGCTGGCACAGCAACAAGCGGGCTAAACGCCCGGCTCTTCGCTCAACAGCGGATTGTCCGCCGCGAACGCCGCCAGGTGCTCGAGCAGCACGCGCACGCGGGCCGGCAGGTAGCGCCGCTGCGTCCACACGGCATATACGTGGCGCGGCTGCGGCATCCAGTCGGGCAAAACGCGCACGAGGCTGCCACTGGCCACTTCGTCGCGGCATTGCAGCAGTGGACACAGCAGGATGCCGATGCCCGCGTCGGCCATTTCCACGGCCAGGCGCATCTCGTTGACGCGCAGGCGCGCCTGCGGTTCGATCACCATTTCGGCGCCATCGCCAGGGCGCCGCAAGCGCCAGGTGCGCAATGGCTCGGCCACGATCAGCTCGTGCTTTTCCAATTCCTGCAAGTCGCGCGGCACGCCGGCGCGCGCCAGGTAGCCGGGCGCGGCCACCATCACCAGCGAAGCGCTGCCCAGCCGGCGCTGCATCAGCGAGGAATCGTCGAGCGCGCCGACGCGGATGGCCAGGTCGGCGCCGCTGCTCACCAGGTCTTGCAGCAGGTTCGACAGCTCCAGTTCCAGGCGGATGTCCGGGTACTTCTGCATGAAGCTGACCCAGGCCGGCGTCAGCAAGCCGCTGGCGAAGTTGACGGGCGCCAGCACGCGGATGCTGCCCGAGACGGCTGACAGGCTGGCGTCGAGCTGCTGCGTCGCCTGCCGCAAGGCGTGGACCAAAGGGCGGCACTGCTCGTAGTATTGCCAGCCTTCCGCCGTCGGCTGCAGGCGGCGCGCGCTGCGGTTGAGCAAGCGGTAGCCGAGCTGGCTTTCCAGCTTTTGCAGCCGGCGCGTGACGGTCGCGGCGGGCAAGGCTTCCTTGACGGCTGCCGCATGCAGGCTGCCAGCCTCGACAATGGCGACAAACAGGGCTAAATCATCTAGCATGATTGCATTTTCGGAATTTGAAATTAAAAATATGGCTCTAGTATAGATTGCTGCAAGTCGTTACGCTGCCATATCTTGATACTTTGAAAGTGCCCCATGTCCGAAGCCCTGCGTTTGCGCTGCGTATTTGCCTTCCTGATGTCGCTGCTCATGACCTTGCTGATGAGCGCCTGGGTCACCTGGCTCAATATCGGCCTGCAGGCGGACTTCCTGCCCCGCTGGCGCCATGCCTTCTTTGCCGCCTGGCCCGTGGCCTTCTGCGCCGTGATGCTGTTCGCGCCCCGCGTGCAGCTGATGAGCCGCAGCATCGTGGCCAGGCTCGCGCGTCCGGCGCCAGCCTGCCCCGCCTGCCCGGCAGATGCGCCATGCGCATGCGCCAGCCGCCCTTAACCGGCAGTCGGCCAGCAACAGTATCACTCGGTCACTCCCGCCCACGGCCGCCCTGATCCGGGCTATGCTATGGCCGTCCTTGTCTTTACAGCGGAGTGTCCATGCTCGATCACGTTTCCCTCACCGTCAGCGATCTGGAACGCGCCGAGCGCTTCTATGACGCCATCTTTGCCGCCCTCGCCGTGCCCAAGGTGGGCAGCGACCATGCCCATGCGTGGATAGGTTACGGCGAACGCAGCGATGCGGAGCATCCTGAACGCAGCTATTTTTCCGTGCGCCTGGGCCCGCAGCCAGACGACGCGCCGCGCCGCCATTGCTGCTTCAAGGCCTCCTCGCGCGCAGCCGTGGAAGCGTTCTGGCAGGCGGGACTGGCGCACGGCGGCATCGACCTGGGCGCGCCGGGCCTGCGCCACTATCACGCCAGCTATTACGCGGCCTTTTTGTTCGATCCGGACGGCAACCGCATCGAAGCCGTCTGCCATCGCGCCGACGCCGGCTGACAGGACGAGAAACCCGGCTCTGTTCGGCATTTCCACTTCGATACGTTTTGCCTATAATGGCTGTCAAGCCATACCGTCCCCGGTCCGTGCACCAAGAAGGAGATTCATGCATCATCTATTCGTCGGCCGCCCCGCGCGCACCATGCTCCTCTCCAGCGCCGGCCTGCTGCTGGCAGGCTGTTTTTCCGGCTGCTCCCTGTTGCCATCCACGCCGGTCACGCCGGGCGTGCCGGCCACCGCCGCCCTGCCCGACGCCAGCATCGCCTATACCCTGAGCGGCCAGAGCGGCTTGCCCGTGGTCTTCCAGTCGGCCATGGGCGACGGCAAGGATGTGTGGGCCAAGGTTGCGCCCGAAGTAGCCCGGCAGCACCGCGTGCTCGTGTACGACCGCCCCGGTTACGGCGACAGCCAGAAAACCACCACGCCGCGCGACCCCTGCACCATCGCCGCCCAGCAGCGCGCCCTGCTGGCGCAAGCGGGCCTGAAGCCGCCGTATGTGCTGGTCGGCCATGGCTTGGGCGGGCTGTACCAGTATGTGTATGCGAGGCTGTACCCGCAGGACGTGGCCGGCCTGGTGCTGCTCGATCCCACGCACCCGCAGCAGTGGAACCGCCTGCAACAGGACGCGTCCACCTACGCCATGCTCGTGAAAACGCGGCGTAAACTCATGTTCAACAGTACGGAATCGGCCGAATTCGATGCCCAGACGCAGTGCTTGCAACACGTCGACATGAGCAGTCCGCTGCGCGTGCCCGCCATGCTGCTGGTGCGCGACAAGTTCGGCATCGAAGAAATGGGCTCGTTCGAGAACGTGGTACGGGCCCAGGAAAAGGATTGGCAGCGCCTGTCCGGCGCGCCGGCCATCGAGCGCATCACGGGCGCCGGCTACTACATCCAGAAAGACAACCCCGTCATCGTCAACGAGGCGATCAAGATGGTGGCGAAGAAGAAGTAGTGGCGTCGGATTACGCGGCGATTGAACCCCTTGTCGACGCGTACGTCGGATTAGCGTGGCGAAGCCGCGCGTAATCCGACAATATCGGGCGTCAACGGCAGCGCCGGATCAGCTATTGAACCCCTTGCCCTCGCCCGCCAGTTTCACCAGCAGCGGCGCCGGCGTCCACGCCTCGCCGTGGCGGCCTTTCGCGTAGCCGGCAATCGTGTCAAGCACGTTCGGCAAGCCGACCGTGTCCGCGTAGAACATGGGGCCGCCGCGGAACAGCGGGAAGCCGTAGCCCGTCAAATACACCATGTCGATGTCCGAGGCGCGCAGGGCGATGCCCTCTTCCAGGATGCGCGCGCCCTCGTTGACGAGCGCATACACGAGGCGTTCGACGATTTCCTGGTCGCTGATCTTGCGCCGCGCCACGCCGATGTCGGCGGAGTGCTGGATAATCATGGCGTTGACCTGCTCCGACGGATAGGCCTTGCGGTCGCCCGGCTTGTAGTCGTACCAGCCGGCGCCCGTCTTCTGGCCAAACCGCCCCAGTTCGCACAGCAAATCGGCCGTCTTCGAATACGTGACGTCCGGCTTTTCCACGTAGCGGCGCTTGCGGATGGCCCAGCCGATATCGTTGCCGGCCAGGTCGCCCATGCGGAACGGGCCCATGGCGAAGCCGAATTTCTCGACCGCCTTGTCGACCTGTTCCGGCAGACAGCCTTCTTCCAGCAGGAAACCGGCTTGGCGGCTGTATTGCTCGATCATGCGGTTGCCGATGAAACCGTCGCACACGCCCGAGACGACGCCCGTCTTCTTCAGCTTTTTCGACAGGGCCAGCGCCGTGGCCAGCACCTCCTTGCCCGTTTCCTTGCCCCGCACGATTTCCAGCAGCTTCATGACGTTCGCCGGGCTGAAAAAATGCGTGCCGACCACGTCCTGCGGCCGCTGGGTGAATGCGGCGATCTTGTCCAGGTCCAAAGTGGACGTGTTCGAGGCTAGGATGGCGCCCGGCTTCATGACGGCGTCGAGCTGCTTGAAGACGGCTTCCTTGACGCCCAGCTCTTCGAAGACGGCTTCGATGACGATGTCGGCCTGCGCAATGTCGGCATACGCCAACGTGCCGCTGACCAGCGCGATGCGCTGCTCGGCCTTCTCTTGCGTCAGCTTGCCCTTCTTCACCGTGTTTTCATAATTCTTGCGGATCGTGGCCAGGCCCTTGTCCAGCGCTTCCTGCTTCGTTTCCAGCAGCATCACGGGAATGCCCGCGTTGGCAAAGTTCATGGCGATACCGCCGCCCATGGTGCCGGCGCCGACAATGGCCGCGCTGGCGATCGTGCGCACGGGCGTATCGGCCGGCACGTCGGGCACCTTGCTGGCGACGCGTTCGGCAAAGAAGGCGTGGCGCAGGGCTTTCGATTCCGGCGACTGCACCAGCTGCATGAACAGTTCGCGCTCGTACTTCAAGCCGTCGTCGAATTTCATCGTCACGGCGGCGGCCACGGCATCGACGCATTTGAGCGGTGCGGGGAACGGGCCGGACATGGCTTTGACGGTGTTGCGCGAAAACTGCAGGAAAGCTTCGTGGTTCGGGTAGTCGACCTTGCGCTCGCGCACTTTCGGCAGCGGACGCACATCGGCCACTTTCGTGGCGAAGGCCACGGCGGCGGCCAGCAAGTCGGCGCCGGGCGCGATGACTTCGTCGAACAGGGCCGTGCCGGCCAGTTTTTCGGATGCGACGGGCGTGCCCGTAACGATCATGTTCAGGGCCATTTCCAGGCCCAGCACGCGTGGCAGGCGCTGCGTGCCGCCAGCGCCCGGCAAGATGCCGAGTTTGACTTCCGGCAAGGCCATCTGCGCGCCCGGTGCGGCCACGCGGTAGTTGCAACCGAGCGCCAGCTCCAGGCCGCCACCCATGCAGACGCTGTGGATGGCCGCCACGACCGGCTTGGTCGACTGTTCGACGACGTTGATCAGGGTGTGCAGGGTCGGTTCCGTGAGCGCCTTGGGCGAATTGAATTCCTTGATGTCGGCGCCGCCCGAAAAGGCCTTGCCGGCGCCCGTGATGACGATGGCTTTGACGGCCTCGTCCGCCAGCGCCTGGCGGATGCCAGCCACGGCGGCCGTACGCGTCGCCAGGCCCAGGCCATTGACGGGCGGGTTGGCCAGGGTAATGACGGCAACGGCGCCGTTCACTTGATATTCAGCACTCATGTCTCTTCCTTATTGATTTTTACTCAGCGATGAGGTGGTTGCAAGGGATGAAGCTTCACTATACCGCATAAAAGAACGCTCGTATTATTTTTGTCGTGACGCGCCCGGCGCCAGCATGCTACGCCATGGTACAACATCGTTTGCGGAAAGATTCTGCTGCAAGTAGCAAGCTCTTGTAGAAGCTATCACTTGGATATTCATTTAAATAATAAAACAGCAATAATAATAACGATGTTTTATTATGTAAAAGAATGCGTTTGTTATATGCCGGCATGGGGCAATTGCGACAGTTTTTACATTATTTATTCCCGCCCCTTGTTTTTCGCCAGACGCTGGGGAATAATAAAATTATTGATTCAAATCAATACTCTACAATTTATCCACGATAAGGCAAACTGCAGGGCAAACACTGGCGGCCGTTGATTGCGCACATTCTCACCGATTATCACCAGATGCCGGCCCATGCAATAACATTCCCGCCTTATAGGGATAGCAGAAAAAATAATAAAAGCAGCCTTATCGCTCCCATTCCTCTTCTCACCCCCGAAGGAAATACTATGGACGCAGCCAGCCATGTCAGCCACTCCCAGGATCTGGACTTACAAGCGATAAACACTGCATTGAACCGTGTCCAGGCCGTCATCGAATTCGAACTCGACGGCACTATCCTGCATGCGAATGACAATTTCCTGCGTGTCGTCGGCTATAGCCTGGCCGAGGTGCAAGGCAAGCACCATGCCATCTTTTGCGATCCCGAGTACGTCAAAACAGCCGAATACGCCAACTTCTGGGCCAAGCTGGGACGCGGTGAATTCGACCAGGGCGAATACAAGCGCCGCGCCAGGGATGGCCGCGAAGTGTGGATCAACGCTTCCTACAACCCCATCCTCGACGCGGACGGCAAACCGTATAAAGTCATCAAGTTCGCCACCGACATTACGGCAAGCAAGCGCCGCAATGCCGATTACGAAGGCAAGATCGACGCCATCAGCAAGGCGCAGGCCGTGATCGAGTTCCAGCTTGACGGCACCGTCATCCGCGCGAACGACAACTTCCTCAAGTCCGTCGGCTACACCCTGGACGAGATCGCAGGCAAGCACCACCGCATGTTTTGCGAACCCGAGTACGCCAAGAGCGAGGAATACGCGCAATTCTGGCACAAGCTGGGACAAGGCCAGTTCGATGCGGGCGAATACAAGCGCGTCACCAAGGACGGCCGCGAAATCTGGCTCAACGCGTCGTACAACCCCATCTTTGACGCGGAAGGCCGGCCCTTCAAGGTGGTCAAGTTCGCCAGCGACGTGACGGCCCTGAAAAAGCGCAACGCCGAATACGAAGGCAAGGTCAGCGCCATCGGCAAGGCGCAAGCCGTGATCGAATTCGACATGCAGGGCAAGGTGCTGGACGCGAACGACAATTTCCTCGCCGTCATGGACTACGACTTGAGCGATATCCAGGGCGAGCACCACCGCATGTTCTGCGAGCCCGAGTATGCCGGCAGCGCCGAGTACAAGAAATTCTGGCAAAAGCTCAACCGGGGCGAATTCGACGCGGGCCGCTACAAGCGCCTGGGCAACCATGGCAAGGTGGTGTGGATACAGGCCACCTACAACCCCATCCTGGACCTGAACGGCAAGCCGTATAAAGTGGTCAAGTTCGCCATCGACATCACGGACCAGGTGAACCTGGAAAACAGCATCCAGGCCAAGGCCGCCAACGACAGCCGCAAGGTCAATGCCCTGCTCGACTCGGTGGCACGCGCGGCGCAAGGCGACCTGACCTGCAATATCGTGCCCGAAGGCGGCGAGCCGATCGATTTGCTGGCCGGCGGCATCAGCAAGATGATCGTCGATTTGCGCGGCGTGATCGGCAACGTGGTGTCGGCGGCCAACGGCTTTGCCGACGCCTCGAACGCCATCGCCGAACGGGCCACGGGCGTGGCCGTGGGCACGCAGGCACTGGGCGCCACGGTGGAAGAAATGAACGCGTCCATCGACGGCCTGACGTTTTCCATCAATTCCATCGCGGAAAACACCTCGAATGCCGATTCCCTGGCGAAAGCCACGCATCAGGAGGCGGAAGCGGGTGCGCGCGCCGTCGCCAAGTCGATCGAAGCGATGGACTTGATCAACCGTTCGTCAGAAGACATCGGCGAGATCGTCAAGGTCATCAGCGAGATCGCCAACCAGACGAACATGCTGGCCTTCAATGCGGCCATCGAGGCGGCGCGCGCGGGCGAGCACGGCCTGGGCTTTTCCGTCGTTGCCGACGAAGTACGCAAGCTGGCCGAGCGCTCGTCGCAGGCGACCAAGGAAATTTCCAAGCTGATCAACGAATCCGTCAAGCGCGTTTCCACCGGCAGCGAGATTTCGCGCCAGGCCAGCGACGCCTTCGACAAAATCGTCTCGGGCGTGGCGAAGACCACCCTGGCCATTTCCGATATCTCGAAGGCGGCCAACGAACAGCTGCTGACGGCGCGCGAAGTGTCGACGGCCATCCAGTACATTGCCGAGGAAACGGAAAAGTCGGCCGCCAACTGCGACAGCATCGCCCGCTCGACGGATGGGCTGAACGAGCGCGCGGGCAGCCTGAACCAGACTGTCTCCGGCTTCGTGGTGTAAGCCATGAGCCACGCGGCCACCTTGACGCCCGAGGTGCTGACGACCCTGATCGCGCTGGTGCGCCAGCATACGGGCATCGCCATGACGGCGCGCAAGAGCGTCTTGCTGGAACGGCGCTTGCAGCCACGGCTGCAGGCGCTGTCCCTGCACAGCTACCAGGCTTACCTGGAGCGCGTGGCCAGCGACCGCGACGAGGTGGCCCACTTCATCGACCTGGTGACCACCAACGACACCCTGTTCTTCCGCACGCCGCAAATCTGGGATTACTTCCGCGACCGCTACCTGCCCGCCTGGGCCCGCGCCCATCCGGGCGATTGCCTGGCAATCTGGTCGGCGGCGGCCGCCAGCGGCGAGGAACTGTATTCGATCGCCATGCTGTGCGAGCAATTCAAGCTGCAAGTGCCGTCTTTCCGCTACCAGATCCTGGCCAGCGACATTTCGCAGCAGATCCTGGGCGCGGCGCGGGCCGGCCAGTACAGCGGCCGCTCCGTCGAGCGCATCCGTTTGTCGCACCCGGACTTGCTGCACAAATATTTCACGCCAGCACCGTATGGCGTCAAGGTCAACGAGGAATTGCGCCAACACGTCAGCTTTGCGCAGCATAACCTGCTCGAAGCGCTGCGCCCGGCGCGGCAGTTCGACCTGGTATTCCTGCGCAATGTGCTCATCTATTTCGATGCCGAGCACCAGGAAACCGTGCTGCGCCAGGCAAGGCTCAGCCTCAAGGACGAAGGCCGGCTGATCCTGGGCGAATCGGAAACCATCGCCCGGCTCGGCACCGGCTATCAATTCGAGTTTCCCATGATTTACAAGGCGGGTACCGCA
Source organism: Janthinobacterium sp. Ant5-2-1 (assembly GCF_001445815.1). Taxonomy (NCBI): domain Bacteria; kingdom Pseudomonadati; phylum Pseudomonadota; class Betaproteobacteria; order Burkholderiales; family Oxalobacteraceae; genus Janthinobacterium; species Janthinobacterium sp. Ant5-2-1. The sequence continues at coordinate 93,889 of NZ_LNCE01000008.1, forward strand.
TGAGCATCATCATCGACCATGGCCTGCCGCTGCACCATGTCGGCATGGGTCAACTGAGCGTGGGCACGCATGGCGAGCAGCTGCAAGCGCTCCTCGGCTCCTGCATCGGCATCGGCTTCATCTGGAAGAACGGCCCATGCTGCGGCCTGGCCCATTGTTTGCTGCCGGAAGCGCCGGGCGCCGACAGCGCCATTGGCGCTCGCTATGTAAGCCAGGCCGTGCCCTCGTTGCTGCGCCTGATGGGGGTGCGGCAAGCCGACTACGCCGACATCGAAGTGGTGCTGGCGGGCGGCGCCAGCATGTTTGGCCCGCGCAACGGACGCCTGCAAGTGGGCCGGCAAAACGCGGAAGCGGCGCAAAAGTACCTGGACCAGTGCGGCTTGCACGTCAGCTTTTGCGCGCTGGGCGGCCGCCACGGACGCCAGTTGCTGATCGATTGCGCCAATCACAGCTACGCCGTCACCGATGTCGTGGCGCCACCCGAATTGATTCCACGCAAGGAAGGCGTATATGGATATGCATGAAGCGACGGGCTTGCAAGCGCAGGCCAGCGGAGAAACGGCCACCGAGCTGTTCGGTTCCTTCCACCTGGGCGACGATGAATTCGCCCTGCCCGCCAGTTGCATCCGCGAAGTGGTGAACTATCCCGCGAAAGTCACCGCCCTGCCCCTGTCGCCCGCTTATCTGGAAGGCATGTTTACCTTGCGCGGCAGCGTCATTCCGGTGGTCAACCTGGGCCGCTTGTTCCGCGCCGATGCGCCGCGCGCCGTGGCCACGGACAAGATCGCCATTCTCGACTTCCAGCAAGTGCTGATCGGCATCGTCTTCCAGGATACGGGCGAAATCCTGCGCGTGCCCGCCAGCGCCCGCAGCGCCCTGCAATATGCGGCCGGCGACAACCACGCCGTCATCGCCGGCACGATCCTGCTCGATGGCGGCGCGCGCCTGCTGCAAGTGCTCGACCCGCACGCCCTGCTGCGCATTGAAAACGTGCCCCATGTGCTGGCCCTGCAGGCGACGGGCGCCAAGCTGAGCACTGCCCGCTACCATGCGCAAAGCGAACGCCGGCAATGCGTCAGCTTCCATGCGGCCGGCGCCACGTTTGCCTTTGAAATGCTGGCCATCCAGGAAATCATCCGGGTGCCGGAACTGCACAGTTCCCTGCTGAACAGCGAACTGTGCCTGGGCCGCATGCATTTTCGCGGCAGCCAGGTGGCCGTCGTCGACTTCGGCGCCCTGCTGCAGGCGCCCGGCTCCGGCAAGGCATCAACAGGCGACCAGCGCATCATCGTCGTGCGCCTCGATGACACGACCGTGGGCTTCCTCGTCGACTCCGTCGACAGCATCGTGCATTTCTTTGGCGACGAGGTGTTGCCGATTCCCCTGCTGAGCAAGGCGCGCGCCGCCATGTTTGCCGGCTGCATCACGAAAGAAGGCTTGGGCGACATCATTTTCCTCGACCACAAGGGCATCCTGTCACAGGCCGAGATCATCGAGATGCGCGACGGCCACGCGCGCCTGTATCCGGCCGACACGGACGCGAACACGGCCGCCACGCGCAAGGCGCAGCGCCGCGTCTACATCACGTTTACCGTGGAAACCCGCTTCGCCGTGGAAATCGGGCAAGTGCGTGAAATCATCGATTTCAGCGGCGCCATCACGACGCCGCCGGGCATGCCGGCCTGCATGCGCGGCATGCTCAACTTGCGCCAGCAAATGATCAGCATCATCGATTTGCGCCAGCTGTACGCCATGCCCGCCTTGCCGGACGCCAGCGCCGGCAAGATTCTGATCGTGGAACGGGGCGCAGAGCGCTACGGCTTTCTCGTCGACCACGTCGACAACATCATGACCATTTCCGACAGCCAGCGCTTCGCGGCGCCGCAAATCATCCGCACGGGAGAACATGAGGACCTGCGCAGCGAAATGGATGAAATGATCGATATCGGCACGGATGCGCAGCGCCAGACCCTGTCCGTCTTCCAGTGCGACCATCTGCTGGAAAAACTGGGGGCGGCGCTGCCGCAGGCTGCCTAGGCTGCTTTACATCCCCGGCAGCTGGTGCCCCTTGAACTGCTCGCGCAGCTTGTTCTTCTGGATCTTGCCCGTGGCGCCCATGGGCAAGGCGTCGATAAACAGCACGTCGTCCGGCGTCCACCACTTGGCGATCTTGCCCTCAAAAAATTGCAACAGCGCGTCGCGCGTGACGGTCATGCCGGGACGCAGCACGACGACGAGCACGGGGCGCTCGTCCCATTTCGGGTGGAACACGCCGATGCAGGCCGCCTGCAGCACGGCCGGATGCGCCATGGCCAGGTTTTCCAGGTCGATGGTGCCGATCCACTCGCCGCCCGACTTGATCACATCCTTGCTGCGGTCCGTGATCTGCATGTAGCCGTCCGTGTCGATGGTGGCCACGTCGCCTGTGGGGAACCAGCCATCCTGCAGCACGTCGCCACCCTCGTTCTTGTAATACGACGAAATGATCCACGGCCCCTTCACCAGCAGATGGCCATACGCCACGCCGTCCCACGGCAATTCCTTGCCATCGTCGTCGACGATCTTCATGTCCACGCCGTAAATCGCATGGCCCTGCTTTTGCAGTATCTTGCGCTGCTCGTCCTTCGGCAAGTCCAGGTGCTTGGTCTGCAAGCCGCCCGCCGTGCCCAACGGCGACATTTCCGTCATGCCCCAGGCGTGGATGACTTCCACGTCGAACTTGTCGATCAGGGTATCCATCATGGCCGGCGGACACGCCGCGCCGCCGATCACGGTGCGGCGGAAAGTGGAAAATTGCAGATTATTCTGCAAGGCATGATTGAGCAAACCCAGCCAGACGGTGGGCACGCCGGCCGAGAACGTCACTTTTTCCGCCTCGAACAATTCGTACAGCGACTTGCCGTCCAGCGCCGCGCCGGGAAACACCATGCGCGCGCCGGACAGGGGCACGGAATACGGCAAGCCCCAGGCATTCACGTGGAACATGGGCACGACGGGCAAGACCGTGTCCGAGGCGCGCACGTTCAGGGCGCTGGGCATGGCCGACGCGTACGCGTGCAGCACGGTCGAACGGTGCGAATACAGGGCGCCCTTGGGATTGCCCGTCGTGCCCGAGGTGTAGCACAGGGTGGCGGCCGAATTCTCGTCGAACAAGGGCCACGTGTAATCGTCGGAATGCGTGGCGATCAAGTCTTCATAGCACAGCAGGTCGGGAATCGTGCTGCTGGCGGGCATGCGCTCGCGGTCGCACATCAGCACGAAGTGACGCACGAAGTGACGCACGAAGGTGCAATCGGCGGCGATCTTTTCCACCACGGGCAGGAAAGTCAAATCAAACAGCAAGACTTGGTCTTCAGCGTGATTCGAGATGTAAGCGATCTGGTCGGGAAACAGGCGCGGATTAATGGTGTGCAGCACGGCGCCCGAGCCGGACACGGCATAGTATGCTTCCAGGTGGCGGTAGCCATTCCAGGCCAGGGTGGCGACCCGGTCGCCCATGCCGACGCCGAGGCCATGCAAGGCGTTCGCCAGCCGGCGCGCGCGCTGGTGGCAATCGCGGTAGGTGTAGCGGTGCATATCGCCTTCCACCCGCCGCGAAATGATTTCGCTGCCCCCATAATGACGCGCTGCAAACTCGATAATGCTGGAAATCAGCAGGGGCTGATTCATCATCTGGCCCATCACTGGACTCAAGGGGAATGCCGACATCGTCTCTCCTGGGGTGGATACTCGGTTATTGTTGGAAATTAAAGACTTTCCCTAGTTTCGTACGGTCGTGCGGAAATCGTCAACGCATTTCGATATTGCGACGCAGCATGGAATTTTCGATTCCGTTTTTTGCCGTGCGGATACCTACTACAGCGCCCGGCGCACGCCTTGGCGCTGTGCGGTAAAATCGCATTCCAGGCTGGCGCACCTTGCCGGTCCATCTTACTGACTGGAATTGCCATCACCGCTCATACCTTACCACTGGATAATGCCTTTGCGGCCTTGCCGCCCGCGTTCTATACGCGCTTGATGCCCACGCCCCTGCCCGCCCCGTATTTCGTGGCCGCCAGCGCGCCAGCCGCAGCCCTGATCGGCCTCGATGCGGCGCGCCTGGCCGAGCCCGATTATGTAGCGCTGCTGAGCGGCAATGCCGTGGCCGAGCGTTCGCAACCGCTGTCGGCTGTGTATTCGGGCCACCAGTTCGGCGTCTGGGCCGGCCAACTGGGCGATGGCCGCGCCATCCTGCTGGGCGATATCGCCACCGAAAACGGCCCCATGGAACTGCAGCTGAAAGGTGCCGGCGCCACGCCGTATTCGCGCATGGGCGACGGCCGCGCCGTGCTGCGCTCGTCCATCCGCGAATTCCTGTGCTCGGAAGCCATGGCGGCGCTGGGCATACCCACGTCGCGCGCGTTGTCCATCATGGGTTCACAGCAAGGCATCATGCGTGAAACCGTCGAGACGGCCGCCGTCGTGACGCGCATGGCGCCCACTTTCGTGCGCTTCGGCTCGTTTGAACACTGGTTTTACCGCAAGCAGCCGGACGAGCTGAAAATCCTCGCCGACTATGTCATCGACGGCTTCTACCCCCACTTGCGCGCTGCATCAAATCCATATCAAGCCTTGCTGGCCGAAGTATGCGTGCGCACGGCGCACATGATCGCGCAGTGGCAAGCCGTGGGCTTCATGCATGGCGTCATGAATACGGACAATATGTCGATCCTGGGCCTGACGCTCGATTACGGCCCCTTCGGCTTCATGGAAGCGTTTGACGCCGAGCACATCTGCAACCATACGGACCAGCAGGGACGCTATTCCTACGCCAACCAGCCGCAAGTGGGCCACTGGAACTGCTACGCGCTGGGCCAGGCGCTGTTGCCGTTGATCGGCGAAGTGGCATTGGCGCAGGCGGCGCTGGACAGCTACCAGAGCGCCTTTGCGGAGAAGATGAATACCTTGCTGCGCGCCAAGCTCGGCTTGCGCGAAGTGCAAGACGACGACACGGCGCTGTTCGACAGCATGTTTGCGCTGATGCAAGCCAATCACGTGGATTTCACCAACTTCTTCCGCGCCCTGGCGACACTGCAAGTAGACGCCCCCGAGCACGACACGGTGCTGCGCGACATGTTCATCGACCGCCCCGCGTTCGATACGTGGGCGGCACAATACCGCGCGCGCCTGCGGCAGGAGCAAAGCGTCGATGCCGAGCGGCAAGCAGCGATGAACCTGGTCAACCCGAAATACGTGCTGCGCAACTACCTGGCGCAAGTGGCCATCGAAAAAGCCCAGCAGCAAGACTACACGGAAGTGGCGAGATTGCTGGAAGTTTTGCAAAAGCCATTTGACGAACAGCCCGAACACCAGCACTATGCGGCCCTGCCGCCCGACTGGGCCAGCCACCTTGAAGTCAGTTGCTCATCCTGAGGAGTCATTATGACCACGAATAAAGTCAAGAAAACCGACGCCGAATGGCGCGCCATGCTCGATTCGATGCAATACGAAGTCACGCGCCACGCGGCCACGGAACGGGCCTTCACGGGCAAGTTCTGGGACCACCATGAACATGGCGTCTACACCTGCGTATGCTGCAATACGCCATTATTTGCCTCGGACACCAAGTTCGATTCCGGCTGCGGCTGGCCCAGCTATTTCCAGGCCCTCGATCCGGCCAACGTGACGGAAATCGTCGACCGCAGCCACGGCATGGTGCGCACGGAAATCGTTTGCGCCGTCTGCGACGCCCACCTGGGCCACGTCTTCCCGGACGGCCCGCCGCCGACCGGCTTGCGCTATTGCATCAATTCGGCATCGCTGCGCTTCGATCCGCAACCGTGAGACACTGGAATGGCGGGCGGGCATCTTGCTCCTAAGCCATTCCTAAGATGAATGTAACAAGACCCGTGTAAAGTCTCGCCATGAAATTTCTATTCGACCTATTCCCCCTGATCGCCTTCTTCGCCGCCTTCAAACTGGGCGGCATGTATGAAGCGGCCACGCACGATTTCGTGCAGCAATATCTGTCCGGCTTCGTGTCAGGCGGCCTGATCAAGGCCGACCAGGCGCCGTGGATACTTGCCACCCTCGTCGGCATCGTCGCCACCGCCTGCCAGGTCAGCTATCTGCTGCTGCGCGGACGCAAGGTGGACGGCATGCTGTGGTTGTCGCTGTTCATCTTTGTCGTATTCGGCGGCGCCAGCATTTACCTGCATGACGATTTCTTCCTGAAATGGAAGCCGACCCTGATCTACTGGCTGTCCGGCCTGGCCCTGTTGATCGCCCATGTTGGCTTCAAAAAAAACCTGATCCGCAAGACCATGGAAGCGCAAGTGCAATTGCCCGATGCTGTGTGGAACCAGTTGCTGGCCGCATGGATCATCTTCTTTGGCGCCATCGGCGCGCTGAACCTGTTCGTGGCCTTCGTACTGTACAAGGGCGACATGGCCGCCTGGGTCAGCTTCAAGGCGTTTGGCGCGACGGGCATCTTCTTTGCCTTTATCGTGGCGCAAACCCTGTTCCTGGCCAAACATATCAAGGAAGACGCATGATGACGAACGACACGGCAACGCGCATGGAGCGCATTCGTACCCGCCTGGAAACGGCACTTTCCCCTCTGGAATGCGTGCTGGAAGATGACTCGGCGCGCCACCGGGGCCATGCGGGCGCCGCCTCGGGCGGAGGCCATTACAATCTACGCATAATTTCTAGTCAATTTGAGGGGCTCAGGCTCGTCATGCGCCATCGACTGGTGTATGATTCCGTGCACGATATGATGCATAATGAGATACATGCATTGGCGATTGTGGCTCTGGCGCCATCCGAAGTAGTGTAAGGATGGCGTTTTGGCGTACCCGAGCCATGTTATCAATTTCTTTCCATGCGTTTTTTACGAAACTTTCCCTAACAGGATTTAATAATGACTTTTAAGCCAGCCCGCTTGCTGATCGCACTACTCGCCGTTGTCGCGGTACCTGTTTTTGCGCAAAATGTTGCCGTTGTTAATGGCAAGCCTATCCCATCGTCGCGCGTTGATGCAGTCGTCAAGCAAGTCGTCGCCCAAGGCCAGCAACCGGATTCGCCGCAACTGCGCGAAATGATCAAGAAAGACTTGATCGGCCGTGAAGTGCTGATGCAAGAAGCGGAAAACAAAGGTTTCGGTAAAGATGCAGCAGTCAAGCAGCAAATCGAGAACGCACGCCAGGCCATCGTCATCAACGCCCTGGTCGGCGACTACCTGAAAAAGAACCCCGTCAACGACGCTGAAATCAAGGCCGAATACGACAAGTTCGTGGCCCAGACCGGCGACAAGGAATACCACGTTCGCCACATCCTGGTCGGCACCGAAGCGGAAGCGAAAGATATCATCGCCAAGCTGAAAGGCGGCGCCAAGTTCGAAGATCTGGCCAAACAATCGAAAGATACCGGCTCAGCCGACAATGGCGGCGACCTGGACTGGGCAGCCCCATCGTCGTTCCCGAAAGTGTTCTCGGACGCTTTCGTGAAACTGCAAAAAGGCCAGGTCACCGACACCCCAGTGCAAACGCCTAATGGTTTCCACGTGATCAAGCTGGACGACACCCGCGCGGCAAAACTGCCGACCCTGGAAGAAGTCAAGCCACAGATCGCCGAAGCGCTGCAGCAAAAGAAACTGCAAGCGTATCAGGAAGAAATGATCAAAAAAGCGAAAGTTCAGTAAGAACTGACCTCCCCGGCGCCCTTTTCGGCGCCGGTCGTGTATTCTGCGCCTGAATGCGCACTGCGCGACAGTCGCGTATATCGATTTTTAGTATATTTATTAGGAATGAACATGATTTTGAAGCCAGCCCGCCTGATCTTAGCCCTGGTCGCCGTCGTAGCGATCCCTGCGTTCGCGCAAAACGTCGCCACCGTGAATGGCAAGGCCATTCCATCGTCGCGCGTCGACCAGGTCGTCAAGCAAGTCGTCGCCCAAGGCAAGCAAGCTGATTCGCCGCAATTGCGCGAAGCCATCAAGAAAGACCTGATCGGCCGCGAAGTGCTGATCCAGGAAGCCGACAAGCAAGGCTACGGCACGCGTCCGGAAGTCAAGTCGCAGATCGACAATGCCCGTCAAAGCATCATCATCAACGCCCTGCTGGCCGACTACGTCAAGAAGAACCCCGTCAAGGACGCTGAAATCAAGGCCGAGTACGACAAGTTCAAGGCGCAAGCGGGCGACAAGGAATACCATGCACGCCACATCCTGGTCGCCACCGAAGCGGAAGCGAAAGACATCATCGCCAAGCTGAAAGGCGGCGCCAAGTTCGAAGAACTGGCAAAAGTATCGAAAGACGGTTCCGCAGCCAATGGCGGCGACCTGGACTGGGCTAGCCCAGCTTCGTACGTGAAGCCATTCTCCGACGCCATGGTTGCTTTGAAACCAGGCCAGGTCACGCAAACGCCGGTGCAGTCGCAATTCGGTTTCCACGTGATCAAGCTGGAAGAAACCCGCCCGACGAAGCTGCCGGCACTGGAAGAAGTCAAGGGTCAAGTGGCCGAGTCGCTGCAACAGAAGAAACTCGCCGCCTACCGCGATGAGTTGATGAAGAAAGCAAAAATCCAGTAATATCGGATGAAGATGAAAAGGCGCTCCACGGAGCGCTTTTTTTACGCCTGGAGATGACATGAATCTACATGCAGAACTGAAAGCCGCGCTGGAAGCGGCCGCCGACCCGGGCCGTGCGGCGCCCATGCAGGCCTATATGCGAGACCAGTTCGTTTTCCTGGGCGTGGCAGCGCCGCAGCGGCGGCTGGCCGCCAGGGGCTTGCTGGCGGGCCTGAAGGGCATCGATGCCGCGACCTTGCTGGAACACGCGCAGCTGCTGTGGCAGCAGCCGGAGCGTGAATACCAGCACGTGGCGCTCGACATGCTGGCCCTGCACCGGTGCCAGTTGAACATCGGGCACATCCCCGCCCTGCTCGGCCTGGCGCGCCAGCGGGCATGGTGGGACAGCGTCGACGGCATGACGGACATCGTCGGCGACGTGCTGCAGGCGGAGCGCCAGCGCGGCGGCGACGGCCATGCGCACATGGATGACGCGCTGCGCCACCCAGACTTCTGGCTGCGCCGCATCGCCATGCTGCACCAGTTGGGCTGGCGCGCCGACACGGATGCCGGCTGGCTATTTGATGCGGCGCTGATGCTGGCCCACGAAGACGAGTTTTTCATCCGCAAGGCCATCGGCTGGGCCTTGCGCGATTACGCGCGCCACGCACCGGCAGCCGTGCTGGCTTTTGCCACGGAGCACCGCCAGCGGCTCTCTCCCCTCAGCTACCGCGAAGCACTGAAACACCAGCCACGCTGAACGACTGGCCACCCAGCAATCGCAGCGCCGCATCGATGCGGGGCGCGGCATCCCAGGCCGGCACGGGTGCCAGCAAGCCCAGCGCCATCTGCCGCAGCGGCTCGGCGATCACCATGGCCAGCAGCAAGCCGGCCAGTTCGTGCCCATCCTGCCCATCCTGCAAGGCCAGATGGCCGCGCGCGGCCTGGCGTCCCAACCAGTCGGCCAGCAGAGCCGTGCCCCGCTCGATGCCGTTGCGCTGATACACGGCCAGCAAATCCGCGCGCGCGGGAAACTCCGTGCACAGCAGGCGGAACAACCCCACGGCGTCGGCAGTCAGCACGCGCGCCGTCATCGCCTGCAAGATCTCTTTTAATAGCGGCAAGACCTCGCCTGGCCCGGCCGCATCGTACGCCATGGCCGGTAAAAATGCGTCCGTCCAGCCGCGCACCACCAGTGCGACCAGCTCTTCGCGGTTGGCCGCGTACTGATACAGCGACTTCTTGGCCATGCCCGCGTGGCGCGCCACCGCTTCCATGGTCGTGGCCGCATAGCCTTCGTGCAACAGCAGCCAGGTGGCCGCCTGCACTGCCGCCTCGCGCGCTTCCTCGGGCGGGCGTGCCGGGCGGCCCCGTCCACGCACAGCCTTGCTGTCTTCTTCCTGCATGCCGACTCCAAGCTTGATCGATGGGCAATTTTACACTGAAACATATTTAGGAAACGCAATTCGTTTCTTTAATATATAATCAGCTCACCCCAACAAAGGAGAACGACATGACGCAGCATATTCAATTCCCATGGAGCATCACCAGCACTGGCGACTTGCTCGACCCGTTCCCGCTGCGCCTGGAAACGGGCATCACGCGCCTGGAAGACGGTTGCCTGCTGGTGGCGGCGCGCACGGAACTGCACGGCTGCAGCGGGCGCATGCTGGACTGGTGGTTTACGTTTTTCGAAACGACGCAGCACATCAAGTGGTGGCATCCGCACGATCACGTGGCCCATCACGGCTGGAACAGTGCGTGGAAAAAGGGAGAGAGTTACTATGGCGCCTCGATTGAGGCCGTGGAGTCCCTGGGCGACATTCCGCCCGTGAAAGCCAAGCTGAAGTTCCATAATCCGAAGGAAGTATTTGATCCGGCGCAACTGCGGCAGGCCAAGGAAAGCGGCGCCCTCTCGGCCGCCATCTGCGCGCGCATCGGCTTTGGCGAGCACGTGCAACTGGACCCACTGGGCGATCCGCTCGATGGCGAAATGCTGCATTTGACGCGCGACACGCCTACGGGCTGCGTGCTGCGCAGTCGCTTCTTGCTGGGCCGCAATAGCCTGAATCCCGTGCGCGACGTGCCCGATGTGCTGGGCCTGAATTTGCTGCGCCATTGCTACAGCGAATTTACCTATCTGTCGCGCTTCCTGCCGTCGCTGTATTACGGCGAGCATGCCAACGGGGAAAAGGCGCCGCTGCCCTGGTGAAACATGGTTTTACAACTGCTTGTGCATGCGCGCCAGCGGCAGCTTGATGTCATCGGGCAAGTCGAGGTGAAACTCTTCCGTCACGGCAAAGCCGCTGGCCAAATACAGCGGCACCCCGGGCAAAGTGGCGGCCAGTTCCAGGGCGGTAAAACCGGCGGCCAGCGCCTGGCGTTCGCAATGGCGCATCAGCATGCTGCCCAGGCCCTGGCGGGCGGCGCCTGGTTCGACAAAGAAGGCGCGGATGCGGCCCGGCTGGCTGGCCGGATCGAGCAGCGGATCCGGCCAGCTCTTGGCGCGGTCGGCGCCATACAGGGTGGCGCGCTGGCTCCAGCCGCCGCAAGCGAGCATGGCGCCGTCGCGTTCGATCACGAAATACGTCCGGTCGGCAACGAGCTGCGTATCGACGCCGAACACGTGGCGCGTCACGGCTTCGGCCTGTTCCCGCGTATAAAACCCCGCACTCAGCGCCACGCCGGAACGGGCGATCAGCGCATTCATGGCCGGCACGTCGGCCGGCAGCGCCACGCGCAAGCGCGTCAACGCGCCAAAGCTGAACCAGGCACGGCTGATGCGTCCCTGCTCCACCTCGTACGTCGCCACCAGTTCCTGGGCCGACACGCCATCGTCCGTATCGCCATGGACGATTTCATGGTCGATCACCAGCTTGCCGCAGGCTATGCGATTGAGCAACTGCGCCCGCGGCCGGCTTGCCGCAAAACGGGCCGTGAAACGGGGACCGATCTGCGCGCTGCCCTGGGCCAGCAAGGTATCGGGGTGCTGGAATTGCTGCGCATCATCTGCGTAGATGGCCAGCAAGGCCGGCACGTCGTGCGCGTTGTAGGCGTCCAGTTGCGCCTGGACCACCGCCGTTGGCGAAATGAGTGTATCGTTGGCAAGCGCCATGCGTGTACCTGTTGTGGAGTGGGTGGAAAGTTGCAAAGGGTAACATTGTCACCTCTTTCGCGACGCAGTTTACTGCGATAATAACAAGATTCGTCGCAAGAAACATATTCAGGCGTCACCAATCAATCGCAAATCGCAGCAGGAGTAAATATCATGAAATGGGAAGGCAATCGCGAAAGCGACAATGTGGAAGATCGCCGTGGCGAAGACGGTGGTGGTGGAGGCGGCGGTGGAGGCTTTGGTTTTGGCGGGCGCTCGATCGGCATCGGCACCATCGTCATCGCCCTCGTCGGCTCGTATGTGCTGGGCGTCAATCCCCTGACCCTGCTGAACCTGCTCAGCGGCGGTGGCGGCCAGGTCAGCACCCAGCAAAGTCAGGCGCCGGCGCGCCAACCACCCGAATCGGACGAGATGGCCCGCTTCGTGAAAACCGTGCTGGCCGATACGGAAGACACGTGGAGCGCCCTGTTCAAGGCCGAAGGCGGCAGCTATGTGAAACCCAAGCTGGTCCTGTTCTCGGGCAGCACGCCGACCGCGTGCGGCACGGGCCAGAGCGCCAGCGGGCCCTTCTACTGCCCCGGCGACCAGAAAGTCTATCTGGACCTCGATTTCTTCAACCTGATGCAGCAACGCTTCAAGGTCTCGGGCGAGTTTGCCGAAGCCTACGTGATTGCGCATGAAGTGGGCCACCACGTGCAGAACCTGATGGGCTTGTCCGAGAAGGTCGACAATGCACGCCGCACGGCCTCGGAGCGCCAGGCCAACGCCATGTCCGTGCGCCTGGAATTGCAGGCCGACTGCTTTGCCGGCGTATGGGCGTATCACGCGAACCAGGACCGCAAGATCCTCGAACAGGGCGACGTGGAAGCGGCCTTGAAAGCGGCCACGGCCATTGGCGACGATGCGCTGCAGCGCCAGTCGCAAGGCCATGTCGTGCCGGACTCGTTTACGCATGGCACCTCGGATCAGCGCGTACGCTGGTTTACCAAGGGCATCGAGAGCGGCCAGATTGCCCAGTGCAACACGTTCGAGGCACGCCAGTTGTAGTAGCACCTACGAACACCCGCGCATGCCGCGCTGCGGGGCGGCATGCGTAGCGGTTACGGCACGCTGACGTCGTAGCGCTTGCCCAGTCTTTTCAGCTCACCCGTCTCGATCAGATTATTCAGTTCCTGGTCGAACTGCAGGCGCAGCTTGTCGAAAGTGGGCGAGCGGGGGAAGGCGAAATAGCCGTTTTGCAGTTCGATGATTCTGGACAGGGGTTTTACCTGACGGCCATAGCCCAGGCGGGCGATGACGGGGTCGGTATTGCGGCGGTTGCTGACAAACACGTCGACGTGATTGTGCACCAGCATCTTCAAGCCATTTTCCACATTGTTGGCCACGCTGACCTGCAAATCGGGCCGCACTCTTTCCCAGTCCGCGCCATAGGCCCAGCCATTGAGCATTACCACCCTGCGGTTCTTCAGCACCGCGTAGTCACCATCCCAGCCGAAGCTGGCGTCCTGGCGCGTATAAAACACCATCTGATCCTGGTAAAACGGCTTGTCGGAAAACGCCATGCTGGCGATACGCTCGGGCGTCTTGTAGGGACCGATCAGGATATCGGCCTGGCCCTGCACCAGCATGGCTTGCGCGCGCGCCCACGGCACCATGCGAAAACGCACGGTGTTACCCGTGCGCGCCGCCATCAGGCGCAGCAGTTCCGCGCCCAGGCCGCCATATTCACCACTGTCCTGGTATTCGAACACGCGCTCGAACTGCGCGCCGACGGCCAGCAGCTCGCGTGCCTGCAGGGGCGCGGCAAATGCCGGCCACAGCAACGCCAAGGCCAGCAGGCGCCGCCCTGCTTTTTCCATCAGCCGACGATGCGCAAGGAGTAATCGGTGGCCCGCACATCCTTGGTCAGGCTGCCGATCGAAATGCGGTCCACGCCCGTTTCCGCAATGGCGCGCACGGTATCGAAATTGATGCCACCGGACGCTTCGAGCAAGGCACGGCCGTTCGTCACTGCCACAGCTTCGCGCATCATGTCGTTGCTGAAGTTGTCGAGCAGGACGGAGACGGCGCCCGCATCCAGCGCTTCGCGCAATTGCGCCAGGGTTTCCACTTCGATTTGCACGGGCACGCCCGCATCGAGGTTGCGCGCGTTTTCCAGGGCCTGGCTGACGCCGCCCGCCGCCGCGATATGGTTTTCCTTGATCAGGATACCGTCGTACAGGGCCAGGCGCTGGTTCTTGCCGCCACCGACGCGCACCGCATACTTTTGCGCCAGGCGCAGACCCGGCAAGGTCTTGCGCGTATCTAAAATGGACGCTTTGGTGCCAGCGATCACGTCAACATACTGGCGCGTGGCCGTGGCGACCGCCGACAGCAACTGCAGGAAATTGAGGGCGCTGCGCTCGGCCGTGAGCAAGGCGCGCGCCGGCGCTTGAATCGTGCAGACGACGCTGTCGGCCGTCATCATGTCGCCTTCAGCGTAATGCCAGGCAATATCGATGCTGCGGTCCAGGCTTTTCATGATGCCTTCGAACCATGGCGCGCCGCACAGCACGGCCGCTTCGCGCACGATCACACGGGCCGTGACTATATGGTCGGGCGGCACCAGCTCGCCCGTCAGGTCGCACTGACCCACGTCTTCCAGCAAGGCGGCCAGCAAATTGCCTTCGAACGCGCGCGCCAGGGCCGGATCGAAAGGAGCGAAAGAATTGACGAGGGTACTCATGCTGGACCGATTCCTTGGAACAATGTGGTTTCTTTTGCCAGGTCAGCACCCGGCTTGAGGCCCGCCTTCTTGGCGGCGGCGAAGTCGAGCATGCGGTTGATCGAACGCACGGCCAGCTGGCCGACGGCGGGATCGACGTGGATTTCGTTGTGCATGTTTTCCAGCGTCTGCGCCAGATTCAGCAAGCCATTCATGGCCATCCACGGGCAGTGCGCGCAGCTTTTGCACGTGGCGCTGTTGCCGGCCGTGGGCGCTTCGATGAAGCGTTTTCCTGGCGCGGCGGCGCGCATCTTGTGCAGGATGCCGTTGTCGGTGGCGACAATAAAGGTATCCGTATCCATGGTTTGCGCTGCCGCAATCATTTGCGACGTGGAACCCACCATGTCGGCCAGCGCCACCACGTTCGCGGGCGACTCCGGGTGCACGAGTACCTTGGCTTGCGGATACTCTTCCTTGAGCAGATCGAGTTCGATGCCCTTGAATTCGTCATGCACGAGGCAGCTACCCTGCCACAGCAGCATGTCGGCGCCCGTCTGCTTCTGGATGTACGAACCCAGGTGCTTGTCTGGCGCCCACAGGATTTTCTTGCCCTGCGCATGCAGGTGAGCAACGATGTCGAGTCCGATGGACGAGGTCACCATCCAGTCCGCACGCGCCTTGACGGCCGCGCTGGTGTTGGCGTACACCACCACCGTGCGGTCCGGATGGGCGTCGCAGAAGGCCGTGAATTCATCGACCGGGCAGCCGAGGTCGAGCGAACAGGTCGCGTCGAGGTCGGGCATCAAGACGGTTTTCTCAGGACTGAGGATCTTTGCCGTTTCGCCCATGAAACGCACGCCAGCCACGACGAGGGTCTTGGCCGGATGGTCGCGCCCGAAGCGGGCCATTTCCAGGGAATCGGAGACGCAGCCGCCCGTGGCTTCGGCCAGGTCTTGCAGGTCGGCATCAACGTAGTAGTGGGCAACGAGCACGGCTTCGCGCTCGATCAGCAGGCGCTTGATGCGCGTGATCAGTTCGGCTTTTTCAGCCGGGGACGGCGTCGCTGGCGTGCGTGCCCAGGCGTGGGCAGTGCAGCTGGCTCCGTCTTGTGGATGTTCGTACTCGACGGATTTGATGGCTAAAGTTTGCATGGCTGTGTCAAACAAAAACGGGATAGACCGGCACGATTGCAATGAAGCAGGTGCGCCGGAACGAATGGACCGCGGCGCGTCGGTGTGGTGCTGGGTGGCATTGTCGGATTACGCTACGCTAATCCGACCTACATGGCCTGCCTACTAGCGTAGGTCGGATTAGCGCACAGCGCGTAATCCGACGCAACGTTACCCTACATAATTAATCAATACCTTGGCTCTTGAGGTAATCCTCATAGTTGCCACGGTAGTCGACCACTTCATCTTCCTTGATCTCGATGATGCGGTTCGCCAGCGAGGAGACGAATTCGCGGTCATGCGACACGAAGATCAGGGTGCCCGCGTATTTTTCCAGCGCGATGTTCAGGGATTCGATCGATTCCATGTCCATGTGGTTGGTCGGCTCATCGAGCATCAGCACGTTGTGGCGGCCCAGCATCAGCTTGCCGTACATCATGCGGCCTTTTTCACCACCGGACAGCACCTTGACAGCCTTCTTGACATCGTCGCCGCCAAACAGCAGGCGGCCCAGGATGGAGCGCACGGCCTGGT
Source organism: Janthinobacterium sp. Ant5-2-1 (assembly GCF_001445815.1). Taxonomy (NCBI): domain Bacteria; kingdom Pseudomonadati; phylum Pseudomonadota; class Betaproteobacteria; order Burkholderiales; family Oxalobacteraceae; genus Janthinobacterium; species Janthinobacterium sp. Ant5-2-1. Next base: position 109,959 of record NZ_LNCE01000008.1, read on the forward strand.
CGTCGTCGCCCTCTTTCGTCCACTGGCCGATCCAGTCGGTCAGGTTCGTGTCCTTGGCGAAATCTTCCGTCGGATCTTGCGGCATGTAGCCGACGTTGGCGTTTTCCGCCCACTTCACGCGGCCTTGATCAGGCTGCAAGCCGGCGATGTCGCCCGCGATGCAGCGCAGCATGGTGGTCTTGCCGGCGCCGTTGGCGCCGATGATGGCGATGCGTTCGCCTGCTTCCACCATAATGCTGAAGTTCTTGAACAGCTGGCGGTCGAAACCTTTCGAGATATTCTCGACTTCCACGGCCAGGCGGTGCAATTTCTTTTCGCCGTCGAAACGCACGAACGGATAGGCGCGCGACGATGGCTTGATGTCGTCGACCTTGATCTTTTCGATCTGCTTGGCGCGCGACGTCGCCTGGCGGGCCTTCGACTTGTTCGCGGCGAAGCGGCGCACGAATTCCTGCAGCTCGGCAACCTTGTCTTTCGCTTTCGCATTGTTGGCCAGCTGCTGGTTGCGCGCCTGGGTCGAGGCGAACATGTATTCGTCGTAGTTGCCTGGATAAATCTTCAGGGTGCCGTAGTCCATGTCGGCCACGTGGGTGCACACCTGGTTCAGGAAGTGGCGATCATGAGAAATGATGATCATGGTGGAGTTGCGCTCGTTGAGCACATCTTCCAGCCAGCGAATCGTGTTGATGTCCAGGTTATTCGTCGGTTCGTCGAGCAGCAGGATGTCCGGGTTCGAGAACAGCGCCTGCGCCAGCAGCACGCGCAGCTTCCAGCCTGGCGACACATTGCTCATCGGACCTTGATGCAGGTCGATGGCGACACCAGCGCCCAGCAGCAGTTCGCCGGCGCGCGATTCGGCCGTGTAGCCGTCGTATTCGGACACTTTGCCTTCCAGCTCGGCCGCCTGCATGTAGTCGTCGTCCGTCGCTTCCGGGTTCGCGTAGATCGCGTCGCGCTGCTGGATGGCGGCCCACATTTCCGTGTGGCCCATCATGACGACGTCGAGGACGCGCATGTCTTCAAAGGCGAACTGGTCCTGGCGCAGCTTGCCCAGGCGTTCGTTGGTATCGAGCATGACGTTGCCGCCCGACGGGTCCAGGTCGCCGCCCAGGATCTTCATGAACGTCGACTTGCCGCAGCCATTGGCGCCGATCAAGCCATAGCGGTTGCCGTCGCCGAACTTGACGGAGATATTCTCAAACAATGGCTTGGCGCCAAACTGCATCGTAATATTTGCTGTAGATAGCATGTGATATTGGGTCTTTATTCAGTTAAAACAGCTAGTTAAGTACTTTCCCTCCATTATACAGCAACCCCCATGAACCACTGTATAACACCTCCTAAAACAATGACTTACAACTGTATATTCAACAATTTTCGGTGAACAATCGATAGCACCAACACACCAAAAATAGGAAATTGATTTCAAGGCAAGATTTAACGTTGACCTGTCGATTTACCCACCTTTAGCTGCGGTACCCGACATTCGCACGACATTTGCAATATTCGCAAAATGACGGCGGATAGCGGCGGCTGATTTCGTGGCGGAGTCGATGGCCGTCAAAATGTCGAGCAATTCCCTGGCCTTGGCGACGCTGGAGCCGATGTCGAGCACATCGGGCGTGACAGCCGTGGCCGCCTTTTCCTTTTACAGACCGCTCATCCGCATCAAGTGATTGACCTCAGCCTCGTCCAAGTCCTGAGCGCCGCGCTGCGCAAGACGGGTCCGCCATGCTCCGCACCACCTAAAATCTGGTGCGCTTGCCTGCTATACGCGGCAGCGATCTAGCAGTGTGGAAAAATTGATCGCCACCAGAGTGCCGGCGGTAATCCGGTCGGCAATTTCCTGGCACAATGCGATGTGGTCCGAATAATTCCAGTACAGCGTTCCCGGTGGCACGCCGCCGGCCGCAGGATAGTCAGGTGAGAATGACCACATGCCATTGGCAGTCGTCGCGGTACCCGCCGTAACGCCCGTGGCCCTGAACGTATAGCTATTCGCTGCGGCGTTCTCAACGATGCCAGGTACGTTCAATTCCATCTGATTTGCCCCGCGATGATGTACGAGGCTGCCGTTCGGGTAGCCATGCCCCGCAGACGTTACCGTGACCACGCCACCAGCGTGCGTCATCGCCGTGACAGATTTGGAGGTGATTCGATGGCCATAGAGTATCTGGATGCACTTGTACAGCTCTGCCGAGTCGAGGCATTTTTTAACCTGTGCCAACGTTTTTCCGCCCAGGTCACGACTGCCGACGGCCGACGGGTTATCGATGCCCTGCGCGGTAGGTAGCCAGCCGGGCCGGCTCCAGCGAGAAACGTGATAGCCAACTGCTTTTGCTGCAGCCAGCAGTCGGTCGTTTCCTACGTTCTGTGGAAATGCAAAAACATCCGCGGTACGCGAAAAACCCTTGGCGAGGAGCCAGCTTCGCGAATCCGCCATTTCGGTAATAGCAGCACTCAATGGAATGGTGTCGAGTACGACGTGGTCCGTCGTGTGCGCAAACAAATCCGTCCCGGCATCGTACACGGTACGCAACTGCGATTCCGACATTTGACTACCCAAGCCAATGGTACCTGTCACCACGCCCAGCGAAACTGGGATTTCGTAGGAGCGGTACAAATTGCACAGGTCCACGCTATCTTGGTGGCAATCGTCAAAATTCACCAGCACGGCCGCTTGGCCCTCCCCGCCCTGAAAAACGCCGCCCAAGTACAGTACCGGTGTCGTCGTGGCCATTGGCTGCATGCCACTGACGACTAGGCGCATGTATGGGTAGCTCGTATCTGCGCCGCCAGGCGTCGTGCCCCCATACGTCCATGCCGGCACGCCCGTAGTATTCAGACTTCCATCATCTGCACTATTCATTTGTAGCGCATTCCAGCCACTGCGCAAAAACTGCGCGCTGGTCATCGTGAACGATGCGGCCGTAGTGTGGGAAAATCCGCTGTCGGCGCTCAGAACCACCTGAACGCCACACCCACGGTATGTGGGAGGCGTAGGTGGGGTATTTGAATAGTCAGTGGGCATCTCGGTAATGTAGAGGTGAACCGTGACCGTGCCGGCACTGGGAACAATCGGTTTTTGCAACGGCCCTTGCAGTCGCTCGAAACTGGACAGCCCAGAAATTTTCATCGCGCTGAAGCATCCCAGAGAGTCCTTGACGAATTCTTGAGAATTAGAGATTGCTGCAGTCCCGCCAAACCGCGTCCAGCGCATCGCACCGGAAACTGCCGCTGACATATCATCGATCACAGCAAAGCGCTTTCTACGAAAATTATCTTTTTTCCATTCTGGGCGTCGCTCAATTGCCGTGGCACTACCCCATGCACCGACCCCGATAACACGGCCAAACGCATCCAGCGCCACTGCCGCGTCATTGAGTGATGCGCTGCTGGTCGCAACATCCACAGAGCCTGCCATGCACGTCACCACAAAACGCTCCTGACCAGCATATGGCCCAATGGACGCCAGCGCGCCAGCGCCGACCAGCCATGACTGCGGCAAATTCGTTTCATCCAGCACTTGGTCGAGCCGGTAGATGACAGCAGCCGCACCGGGGCTGCCGCTGGCATTCAGAACCTGGCCCTCGGGCAACGTGATGGTTTGCGGCGTGCCGCCGGCGGGAATGGTTGGCATATTGGCTTTCCGGAGTACAGTTTGTGAAATGCCCCTGTGCGCGGGGCGGCGCTGGCCAGGGATGACGCCTTGGCGGCCTTGACTGGGTTTTCGGCCGTGGCCGGTGCAACTTGCGACTGTGCGGCAGCAGCGCCCTTGGCAGTCTGAAGACTCGCGGCTTCGTCGCGCAGGCGATGCGCTTCGGACTCGTTGGCCCGTGCCTGCTCGGTGACAGAGTCCATCTCAGCGATCAGGCTTTGGTCGCGTTCGTTCAATTCACGCCCGCGTTCCGCCAGTTGATCGCGGGCACCCAGCCCCCGGTCGTCGGCGTACAGCTCGCTCAGACATGAAATGATCGTAAAAAAATCCGCAGAAGCGGACTGGCTTACTTTTGTATAACGACAGCCCTTTCCCCCTTGAGCAGGCAGCCAACGCAGATAATCTGCCGTGTCCCGCTTATGAATTTCCCGCCTTCAGCATCGTGCCGATCCACGCTTCCGTGACTTCACGCCCGCCGCAGCGCTGGCATTGGCACGTCGGCGGGCTTTCTGGCTGAGACGCGGAGCACGCCCCTCGATTGCGGCGGTTCGGCTTTAGGGATGATGTGTAAAGTCATTCTTCATGTTAGCCTACCGAGCGACCATCCTCGCATCGCGCACTGCACCTTCCTTGAGCAAAATCGAAAGTTCTTTGTATTGACGGAAGCCGCGTCGCTCAAGCCGTCCTTGCCGTACCGCGCGACTGGATCAAGGGCCAGGTCACGGGCATCGAAGTCGGCATCCCGACCCTTGACTCGGAGGGAAAGGAAAAGAGCACCCTATTTTGTTCGGCGCCCGGTGGTGCGCGCGTTGATCGACGGTCGCAAGACGCAGACGCGGCGGCAAGGAACGTTGCACCGAACGAATTCCTCGACGCCCGGCAGTCTCCAGGGACTATTTAATGCAAGCAATAGTCTTGGCACAGCCCGCATCAGACCGTTGCGCTGGCACGCCGTCTTCGCAGGCAGGGACGTGACAAGCGCATCTTTTGCGACCCGATAACGTCCAGCGGCACGACCGGCTCCGCAGCGCAGCCATCGTGGCGCCGCCAAGCGCGCAGTACAATGGCGGGACAGGTACTCCTATCACTTTCATCTCACAGGCATCACTTGAAAAAAATTACCATCGCCACGGCCATGGCCGCCGTTGCCGTCGCCGTCGCCGCCTATTCTTCGCCCTACTATGCCTTGCACCAGATCAAGAGTGCGCTGGCCGAACGCAATGCCGACGCCTTGGCCGAACACGTGGATTTCCCCGCCCTGCGCGCCAGCGTCAAAACACAGCTGGAAGCGGGCATGGCGCGCAGCATCGCGGCGACCGCCGGCAGCGACAACCCGCTGGCCGCACTGGGCCAGTCGATCGCCAGCGCCATGCTGGGCAAGATGGTCGACACGATGGTCTCGCCAGCAGGCGTCGTCGCGCTGGTCAACAAGAGCGCCGTCAGCCCGCAAGCGGATGTGAATACGAACGCGGACGCGCCCGCCGATGGCGCGCAGAAAAAGGCCGAGTATTCGGCAGGCTATGCCGGCGTGAACACCTTCGTCGTGCGGGCGAAAGACGGCAATGCACAGGAAGGCGCGCTGGTCCTGCAGCGCCATGGCGTGTGGGACTGGAAACTGAGTTCGATCGAGATTGCGTCGGCGATGGCTGCACGTTAACCGGGAAATTTCATGCTGAAACACACGGCTTTATCGCTGGCAATCGCCCTTGCCAGCGCCGCGCCATTCGCCCACGCCCTCGATGGCACAACCGGGAGCAGCCACTCGGTTGTCGCGCGCATGCAGGCGGAAACGTCGAAGGCCGCCGATCCCGATGCGCCCGCGCCGCTGCCCGTGCCCAGCGACATCTCGCTGGCCGAACTGGAACGCCGCCTGGCATTGGGCCAGGCGCAGGCCGCTGAAAAACACTATAGCAGCGCGCTCGATCCGGCCGCGCTGACCGGCCTGGCGCGACAGATGGGGTGCCAGGATATCGTCGGCATACAGCCGTTTGGCTTCCCGCTGGACCAAACGCAGCCCGCCATCCTCAGCGGCGCGCACCTGCTGGCCCGCTGCCCGGACCGGGCCTACGTGACGATTACGGCAATGTCGATGGCAGGCAAGACGGGCAAGCGCGCCGGCATGGCGGCGCAATCGTTCAATCAGACGGTGGATGGCAGGCCCGCGCGGCGCCTGTATTACAAGGCGCCCAACGGCCGCCAGAAGGAAACGCTGACCATCGTCGATGGCAGCTATGCGTATGCGCTCGAATACTGGTCGCTCGATGATAGCCAGCAAAGCGGCATGGTCGGCAAGCGCTGCATGGACACATTGACGTTGCCGCAACAAGTCGGGCGTGAATAGATAAAATACTGTATATTCATACAGTCATCCACTATTGCCCTGCCCAGCATGCCTGCACACCCGCACATTGCATTACCCTACACTATCTGCGTCAGCGCCACGATCGACGCGGAGGTCGAGCAAACCATCCTCGAGGGCTTGAACGCCTACAACGATGCGATCACGGGATACCAGGACAGACAGGCATTGAGCGTGGTCGTGCGCGACCGCGACAGCCAGCGGGTGCTGGGCGGCGCAATGGGCCGGACCTCGCTGGGCCTGCTGTTTCTCGATTTGTTTTATTTACCCGTTGCCATGCGGGGCTCGGGCCTGGGCAGCCAGATACTGGCGCAGTTCGAAGAGGAAGGACGCCGGCGCGGCTGTGCCTCGGCGGTGCTTTACACCATCAGTTTCCAGGCACCCGAATTTTACGAGCGCCGCGGCTGGCGCCGCTTCGGCAACATTGCCTGCAGTCCCGAAGGGACGAGCCGGGTATTCATGAGCAAGACCTTGTAGGCTGTAAATGACAATGGCCGGCGGCAAACCTGCCGCCAGCCATTGTCAAGCACTCTAGTACTGTCAACAAGCTCTGCTTACATGCCCAGCGACTTGAGCAGGTCGGCGTTGTCGTCGTCTTCCGGTTCCGCCGCAGGCGCCGGGGCGGCGTTCCGTTCGCGGTTCGCGAATTCGCCATCCATCAGCGAGTCGGCATCGACTTCGCGCGAATCGAAATCGTGCAACTTGATGAATTCGGTACGGTCGATCGCCAGTTCCAGATAGAAAATATTGTTCTTTTCCGTGTAGAAAGTGACGCGGCGCATTTCCGGGCGGTCCAGCGGCGTGTCGACGCTGAGCATCACCTGCTTGTTCAGCACCAGCATCTTCGGCTGACTCTGGGTGATGTTCGTTTGCAGCTCGCGCCGTACCTTGCCCGTGAAGTCGCCGACGATCTGGTTCATCAGCTCGCCCATGATGTTCGACACTTCGTCCGACGTGTAGAAGCTGGCCAGCTCCGACTTCGGCATACCCATGTGCAACATGTAGCGCTCGTAGATTTCCATCGCCGTATCGGCGGCAAAATTGAGCACGACCAGGCCCGTGAAACCGCCATCGAACATCACGAAGCAGCCGATGTCCGGCTTCAGGCCCGTCTTGGTGATGCGCTGCACCATGCCTGAGTAATTGACCTTGCTTTGCGTTGCAACGTTGAGCACCCGAACCACCGAGTTGCACAAACTCATCAACAAATCTTCTGTACCGTACACAACATCCTTTTCTGCATCCATGAGCAACCTCTCCTACTATTTTAAAGATGACAGCACTGTTCCCTGTCCGCCGCGAGCCGAAACACGACCGTTTCGCTCAGCAAGCGGACGACTTCACCTTTGCATGCCTGACCTTGCTTGGCAGTGCGCGCCGCGTTGCCGCTGGCCCGAACCGCCCTCTTAACTTTTTCTGTATAGAAATAAGTATCAGATGCGCAGAATACCCAGATGTAACATTTCCGTCCAGCCATACCTGCATTTACTTGACGATCTGTGCGGAAATACCATAGCTGGCCAAGGCGCGCGCATCAGCGCAGGAAAAAGTGACTAGAAATCAAGGGCGCGCAAGACCACGCCGCTGACCAGCAAATCGCGGCTCAGGTAGGAGAAGGCGCGCTGGCCGATGCGCAGGCGATGGGTGTCGAAGATGGCCAACAAGTCGCCGCCCTGTCCCTGATCCAGGCTATGCAAGGCCGTGACGGTGATACGGCAAGTCTTTTCCGCCCCGAAGACGGACAAATGGAAGCGGATGGCGTCACCCGCCTGCTCGAGCGCGATGCTGTCGCGGAGAATTTCATAGGGCATGGGCAGACCTCCCGTTCATGTGGCAAACATGGAGGCCGGATCGGCATGCCGTGGCAGGTCGATGATGAAGACGCAGCCATGACCAAGGACGCTTTCCACGCTCAATACGCCGTCATTCGCCTCCACGCTGCGCCGGACAATCGACAGGCTTAATCCCGGGCCGCTATTGTTCGCGCCGCCTTGCGTAAATGGCAGAAACATGTCATCCGCCGCCTCTGACGACAGGCCGGCGCCGTTGTCCTCCACCTCGATCTTGAGCCGCTCGCCGCTGGCATACGCGCGCAGAACCACGGTGCCATTCCGCGAGCCGAACATGAAGGCATTCTGCAGCAGGTTCCCCACGGCGGAGAGCAGCAAATCCTTGTCCGCATTGAGCCGCAGCAAGGGGGCGACCTCTTCCACGACCAGGGTGCAGCGTAGCAAGTCCGCTTCCAGGCGAGCCGAATAGCTCAGTTCACTAATGAAGTTGTTCAAGAAAAAAAACGAACGTTGCAAGGTCAGGCCCGCCTCGACCCGCACGTCCGCCAGGGAACGGTCAATCAGGGTGCGCAAACCCACCAGACTGCGGTCGAGCACGGCGCCAGTCGCGCCCGACAGACCCATGCCACCGTGCTTGAGCGCGGCGACGGCGAGGCTGGCCGTTCCCAGGTGATTGCGCAGTTCATGGCCCAGGTAGCCGATGCGCTGGCTCAGTGCCAATGCCTGTTCGTCAGCGATCAGCACATCGCGCCGCTGGATAAATTCGGACACGGCTTCGGCGATGCCGTTGTCGAGGCAACGGTTCAGCGTCCTGAATTCCTCGACGGAGAATTGCTCCTCCATGACCACGGCAAGGTCGCTGACAGCCTGGCACAGGTCGCCGTAGTCGTGTACGACCTGGCTGACGGAATAGCCGAGCGCCAGCAATTGCCCGCCGTGCGTCGCGGCACTGTGGGCCAGTTCCGATGTGCCTTTCGCACTGCCATCGGCGGGGCCGGAAATGGCCAGGCTTTGCGCTATCTTGCCTGCTTCTTCCGCCCTCAGGGTACGGATCAGCTGATCGAGAAAGATGGGAACGCCATGTTGCAACTGACGCTCGCTCGGCAAGCGCAAGGGCCTCTTGGCGACTTTTTCACGGCAACGGCGCTCAAGCTCGGCGCGATTATCCGCTAGGAATAAATGCATCATGCTGTTTCCTGCTATCTATAATGACTGACAAGCAACCAAGACTACCGGTAGCACACGCAAGCCACCGTCTGTTACCGAACATAGTTGTTTACCCGCATATCGTTGCGCACAGGACGCATCCGGCATCCCCATATGCTATTGTCATCGGACACATCACCAGGCAGGAGCCATGCATGAGCAACATCGTTACCAGCGTCTCGTTCCGCTACATCGATCCGCGCCACAAGGAACCGGGCCCGAGCAGGGAATTCATCAATCAAAACATCCTGCTGCCGCCAGGCGCCCATCTGCCGCGCATGGGCGAAGCGATCGAACTCATGCACTGGGACTTGAACCGCGACATGAAATCCGGCGTGTATTCGGTCCTGTTCGTCCACACGCGCATAGCTTTGTTTGATGGCAACGACAAGCCTTCCGGCTGGCATACCACGATCACCGTGGCACCGCAGTCCGATGAAATCGACGAGCGCTTCCTCACCGCCCCCTCCTGACAACCGTGCGGCCCTTGTTGCGATCAGGTCCGGCCACCTAAAATAATGCTTTATATTAAACATGATCGTGACGGCAACCGGTGGCGCTGCCGCGCGCAATGCAAGGAAGTCAATGAGCACACTGTTAGAGCAGGCAACACAAGAAATGACGACGGCCATCCACGCCTGGTTCGATGAGCGCCTGCAGCGCACGGACCTGGAAGACGCTGTGAACCGGACCACCTTGCAGATGGGTGTCTTCAATGATTTATTACTCGACTACAAACCGGGCCGCACCACTGCCGATGAAATCGACCTGGGCTTCGGCGACGACGTGCGTCCCCGGACGCCGGCGCGCCTTGATGATGCGCAAGTGCGTGACTTGATCGCGCCACAGTTGGTGGCGCTGGTGCAAGCCCGCCTGGCGCCGCTGGTGGACACGCCGATGATCGACTACCGCTTCACCTTGCGCGGAAAGTTCCAGACGGCGCAGGGCAAGCTGCACCTGACCTTGCTGGAACACGTCAACGACGGCAAGCGCCAGGCCTTGCTGAAAAACATACATGCGTATATCGAACAAAAGCTCACGCATGGCAGCAGGCCGACGAAAAAGCTGGAAACCTTCTTCCTGACGCGCCACCTGCTCGATCCCCAGCTGTTTCCGCAGCCCGATATCGCCTGGACGATCGCGCAATTCGAACGCATCGAGCAGCTGAACAAGTCACGCCCGCAGGCACTGACCGAACATCGCGGCGATATCATCCGGGCCGTGTCGGCGTGGGCGGAAAAACAGTTCCTGCCGCGATTTTATGATGTGCAGAAATCAAGCTACCGCAGCGCGGAGTACACCTTGAAAGCGGACACGGCGCCCGATGCGCAAGCGCTGCCAGCGATCGACCTGCTGCTGTATGGCGCTGTGATGATCTTGCGTCACGAACCGAGCTATGCCAAATCGACCGGCCTCACATTCCTGGAAATCGCGCGCGAGCTGGGCAGCGAACGGGCCGTGCGCATGCTCAAGGAAGGCAGCGGCACCTTCCCCGATGCCGACATCCACGTAAAAAATACGCTGCTGGAATGCCGCGCCAACGATGTGTTTGCCACGATCAACATCACCATCACGCAGGAAGAAGAAGGCGCGTATGCGCAGGCGCTGGCCTTCATCACGCATTTGCTGCAAGCCGGTTTCCCGAAAAGCTACCAGATCAAGCTCAAATCCAAGGCCAAGGCCTATTTGCCGATCAAGGGACTGGCGAAATCCGACACGCACCGCTTCTTTGCCAACGCCCTCGCCCATGCGTCCCTGCAACCGCAGCTGGAAGCGTATGCGCGCGCGGCCATCGAGCAATTCGAATTCTATGCCGACACGGAAGGCGAAAAGAATTGCATGCCTGGCAGTTACGCCGTGTTTGGGCTGGGCTTGCTCGATGCCCGCTATTTCCCGCTCGTGCAGCACTACATGGCCAACGTCGACGAGGAACACCAGTCCGTGCAGGACCAGTTCACGGCGGCCTTTGCCGAGCAACACGGCGTCACGCGCGACTCCGCTCCGGTGCTGGCGGCGTGCCTGCGCGTATGCACGGATAACGCAAAGGTCAAGATCCAGGCGGAACTGGAGGAGATGGAAAAATTGGAGCTGTTCTGCCAGCAACTGCAAGGGCTGGACGGCTATCTGGTGGAACACATGCTGTATCCCGTCTGGGGCAAGCTGGAAAAACTGGCTGCCCTGGCGCGCAAGGCGGAAGGACGGCGCAAGGAGCTGCTGCTGTCCTTGCTTGAAGCGGCCAGCAAGGGGGACGCCTAAGGTGTGCAACGTTATGACTTTCACCATCTATAATGCGCGCGCCAGAGTTGCTACGAAGCATCTTTTGGCGTCTGACATTGAATCGTGGAGAAAATACATGCACAAGCAATTCCCTGCCGCCAAACTGCTGGCCGCCACCTTCGCCGCCGCGCTGATGCAGCCCGCCATCGCCGCCGACGCCGCAGAGCTGGCGCAGCTCGAAGTGACCAACCTGTACATCAAGACCATCATCAACCAGGATGAAGCCAGCGTCGCCAAGCTCAACGCCTACCTGCGCCCTACCCGCCTGGCGGGCCAGCAAAGCGCCGAGTATGCGTCGTACAGCGCCCTGAAGGAAGCAGACGCCCAGTTTCCAACGCAAACGGGCAAGCTGATCGCCGACCTGTTCCCCGCCGCCATGCGCGCGGCCGTGACGCCGGCCGCTGAACTGCTGGCCGTGAACGTCATCGCTGCCAAGAATGGCGCCGCCTGCCAGGCCAACAAGGCGGACCCGGTGACGGTGGAAAACGGCATGCAGACGGCCGCCGTCAGCTTCGAATGCCAGGTCGTCAAGGTCCCGGTGGCATGGGCAACCGCCGCCCAGCAACTGGCGAAGAGCGGCTGCAAGGTCGAGCAATGCAAGGCCGGCCTGGAAAAGATCGCCGCGACCTACACGAGCTCGCCGAAGCAGACGTGGCGCGCCGTGTTTGCCGTCAGCCGCGAAAAGAACTCGGAAGCGTGGCGCAACGATTTCGCGCGCGAAACCTTCGATGAAATCTGGGAATACCTGTAATCCTTTACGGAGCTCTAAACTGCCGATGGACAAGCCCAAACTGACCCCAGTCGCCCAGCCAGCAGGCCTGGCCTTGCTGCGCATGCTCGCCCCCGAGCATGTGGAGGTCACGCTGGGCGCGCAAGTGCTGGCGCAAGATTTAACTGCGCTGCACGGCAAGCAATTGCTGGCGCTGCTGCGCCGGCTGCGCGCCGCCCAATCCAACCAGCAGCACTATGCGGGCGCCAGCGTCGAGCAGGCCGAGCAGCTGTTCGGCGCCGCCATCGCCGCCGTCAAGGCCGAGCTGGCCACGCGTCCGCACATCCCCAACAAGCAGGAAGCCGAGGCCTTGCGCCAGGCGGCGGCAAAAAAGCGCTGATCGAGGCGCAAGCCGGACGTTCCGTGCGCGCTTGCACGCCAGCCCCCTTCTATAATCGGCAACTCTTGTTTCCGCTATTGAAAGACGTCCATGCCCACACGATTTTCCCGCCACGTATTTTGCTGCGCCATGCTGGCCTTATCCAACCTGGCGGCCGCGCAGGCGGCCAGCCTCCCGCCCATCGGCCCCATCGACGCGCGTGCCGTCTGGCAGGAACGCTCGCTGTCGGCTTGCCGCAGCGAACAATCGCCCACGGCGCCCGACGTCTGCCTGCTGCGCACCATGCAGCGCAGCGGCGCGCACCCGCAAGCCATCGCCGCCGCCAGGATGCTGGTCAAGGCAAACAAGGCCGGCTTCATCTCGGCCTGGCGCCCGCTGGGCAAGGCGGCCCTGGCTACCGTCACCTATCCATTCCGCGCCAACACGAACGAAGGCACCTTGCTGATCGGCAGCGATGGCGCGGCCATCGACGTCGACGAAGGCTCCGTGCGCGAGGAAGACCGCGCCACACCGGCCTGGCGTGCGTTTGCCGCCGCCCATCCAGACTCCGTCCCGTTTGCGCCCGCCGATTTCGTCGGCAGCACGGCCACCAGCGATGGCGGCCAGCGCCTGCTGTTTTCCACGCCCCTGATCACCTGCCACGCCTGCGCCGAGGATGGCGCGCTGCTGGTCGCCTACACGGTCGACAAGGCCGGTATCGTGCGCGAGCGTCAGCTCTTGACGATCAAATAATGCTGCCTCAAAGATAAGATAGAATCACCCGATGGCATGTCTGTAAGAGCACATGCCATCGATCCACTATTTATTACGGGAACACATGCGCCACTCCTGCCTTGCACTGCACCTCACCGCCGCCCTGCTGCTGTCCAGCCCCTTCCATCTCGCCACTGCCGCGCCCGCCGTTACCGCAGCCTCCAGTGCGGCCACGCCGCTCGTCATCGGTGAAAGTTTCAGCATCGATTCGCAGGCCCTGCGGGAAAAGCGCCACATCAATGTGTACATGGCGCGCGCCTGGGATACGCCGCCCGATGCACCGCTGCCCGTGCTGTACATGCCGGACGGCGGCGTGGCGGAAGATTTCCTGCACGTGGCCGGCTTGCTGCAAGTGTCGGTAGCGAATGGCACGATGCGCCCTTTCATGCTGGTCGGCATGCAAAACACGCAGCGCCGGCGCGATTTGACAGGGCCGACGGACAGTGCCGAAGACCGCAAGATCGCCCCCGTGGTGGGCGGCGCGTCCGCCTACCGGGCCTTCATCCGCGACGAACTGATGCCGGAAATCAAGCGCCGCTACCGCACGACGGGTGAGACTGCCATCGTCGGCGAATCGCTGGCCGGCCTGTTCGTTGTGGAAACCTATCTGCTGGAACCGCAGCTGTTCGACCATTACCTGGCCTTCGACCCCAGCCTGTGGTGGAACCACGGCGCGCTGCCGCGCCAGGCGGCCGCGCTGATGGCCAGGGGCAGGCCAGGCAAACACAGCTTGTATCTGGCGTCCAGCAGCGAGTCAGGCATCGCCATCGAAGTGCAGCGCCTGGCCGACGTGCTGGCGAAACAGGCGCCGTCCGGCTTGCAATGGCATGTGGAAAAGATGCCGGAAGAAACCCACGGCACCATCTATCACCCGGCAGCTCTGCGGGCTTTTCGCGCCGTGTTCAAGCCGCAAGGAGCGGCCGGCCAATAACAAGATGGACAAACTGTAATCTTGCGCGGGGCTGGCGCGCCACATCTGGCGGGTAAAATCGGCGGCCCTGCTTTTCCCGCCCGAGTACAGATACCCATGAGCTTCTTGCAACTATTTATTCTTTCCATCGTCCAGGGCTTCGCCGAGCTGCTGCCCGTGTCCAGCTCCGCCCACGTCATCATGGCGGAAAAGCTGATGGGCCTGGACCCCACGTCGCCGGAGCTGACCATGCTGCTGGTGATGCTGCACACGGGCACCATGTTTGCCGTCATCGTGTATTTCTGGAAATCCTGGCGCGCCACGTATTTCAGTTCGGCCAGCGCCTTCCGCAGCAATGTCCTGCTGCTCGCGGCCGCCACGGCCCTGACGGGCATCGTCGGCTTCGGCTTGCTGAAGGGTATTACCCATTTCATGAGCAAGGATGCGCCCGGCTTTGAGATCGAACACCTGTTCGGCAACGCGAAACTGATGGCCGCCGCGCTGGCCGCCGCCGGCGTGCTGATCATTGTGTCCTCGCGCCAGCAAGCGCGCCAGCATGGCACCTTGTCCATCGGCAAGGCGATGGTGATCGGCGCCGTGCAAGGCCTGTGTCTGCCCTTCCGGGGCTTTTCCCGCTCGGGCGCCACGATTTCCGCCGGCATCGCCATGGGCGTGCCGCAGCGCCGCGCCGAGGAATTCAGCTTCGCCCTGGCCGTCGTGCTGACGCCGGCCGTGCTGGTCAAGGAAGGCTGGCGCTTTTACCAGGCCGTGGCCAGCGGCAGCCTGGACCACCTGGAACACGGCAACAGCCTGCTGCACTTGCTCGGCCCCAGTCTGCTGGGCATGCTGCTCTCGTTCCTGGCCGGCTTGCTGGCCCTGCGCTGGCTGTCGCGCTGGCTGGAACAGGGTCGCTGGCATCTCTTTGGCGCGTATTGCCTGGCCGCTTCCATGGTCGTGCTGTACCTAGGGTAAAATCGCCGGGTTTATAGTTTGTAACTTACCATCCCAGCCAGGTTTTACTGAAAGCCAACGATGAATTTCGCCGCCACCGCCGCCCTCTCGCTTGCCATGTCCACCGATGCCTTCGCGGCCGCCGTGGGCAAGGGCGCCGCCCTGCACAAGCCGCAATGGCGCGAGGCGCTGCGCACGGGGCTGATCTTTGGCGTCATCGAAGCCATCACGCCCATCATCGGCTGGGCCCTGGGCAGCGTGGCAGCGCCCTACGTGGAAGCGTGGGACCACTGGATCGCCTTCAGCCTGCTGGGCATCATCGGCTTGCTGATGATACGCAATGCCCTCGGCGATAGCGACGAGGAGGAAGCGCCGGCCCAGTCGCACTCGTTCTGGGTGCTGGCCGTGACGGGCCTGGCCACCAGCATCGACGCCATGGTGGTGGGCGCGGGTCTGGCCTTGCTGGGCGCAAATATTGTCGTGACTGCCGCCGCCATCGGTTTTTCCACCTTCGTCATGGTGACCCTGGGCGTGATGCTGGGCCGCGTGCTGGGCACGGTGGCGGGCCGGCGCGCTGAACTGGTGGGCGGCCTCGTGCTGATCATCATCGGCTGCGTGATCCTGTACGAGCATATCGGCCATCCGGCCTGAGGCCTAGGCACGCACGGCAGACAAGCATCGCCGCCGCCGGCCTGCTTTGTGCTACATTAAATGCTCTGCATTCCTGTCTCGCAAGGTGACCATCATGGAAACTATTGAGCTGCTTTTTGCCTCGCTGGTGCGCGAAACGGCCGAATCGATACGCGACCACCACATTCCCTTTGCCATCAAACACGACGAGCGCGCCTATTTCGAGTGGATGGATGGACACCCGATCAATGGTTATATCCAGGAAGCGTATCGGGAGATCGAGGAAACCGCCCAGCAGATCCGCGCCATTCGCGCTGGGTGATGACGGCTGCCGCAAGCTACTGCGCGGGGCGCCTTGCGGCTGGCGATGCGCACCGCACCAAAGTGCGGTTGCGCTTCTCAACCACAAATCAACTCCGCTCGCTACGCTTGCGACAAGCGTCGATACGTTCGTTAAAGCTTTCTGTGAACGTATTGATTCAGATCAAACACTCAGCTATTCCAATCGAATTGATAGTCCAAAGCCATGACAATCAGGTCTGGAGGCGGGAGACATGGATCAGGGACAAAAGCACCAGATCAGGGGGTATGAATTTCATGTGGCGGGGGCGCTGGAGAAGGATGGGCGCTACCGGGGCATGATTTTGATCAGCAGGCGCGGCGATACGCAGCAGGTGTATGCCAAGCCCGTCTTGATTGAAACGCCGAGCAGTTTCAAGTCCGTGCATGCGGCCTTGATCGAGGCGTCGGCGTATGCCCAGGAACTCATCTATAACGGCGCCATCAAGGCGCTGCTGCCAGCCGATGGCCAGCTGGCCGGGAAACAGGCGTCGCAGCCGCCGGATTTCGTCGGTAACTGAAGCCGGCAAGCCCATCCGGTCACCCGGGGTGGTGCGTATAATGACGCGCTTTCCCAGATGAAAACTCAACACCATGGAATTTGTGAATTTACCGCTGGTCTTCCTCGTCGGCTGCGCACTGATCGCCTTGCTGGCGAAGAAAACTGGCTACTCGTGGTATCGGTTTTTCTTCGCGGTTGCCGTGCCCGCGCCCCTGTTACTGCTGGCCTTGCCCCATGTGCTGGGCGTGGAGACCGCTTCCCTGACCTCCGTACGGCTGGGCGCCGCCCTGCTGTTTCCATTTGCAGGCCTGCTGCTGGCCCTGCGGGGCAAGCGCTAAGGCCGTTTCAGCGTGCCGGCACGCCATCGGCCAGGCGCCAGCCGATCGACAAGGCCAGTTGCTGCGCTTCTTTTTCATTGCTGCAATCGTCATAGTCGCAGGTATCCGCATACGCGCCGCATGCCTGGTTCTGGCTGACGTACGAGCCGACCCAGCGGCCATCGCGACGCTGGCTGGCCGTGGCGCTGATAATAAAACCTTTGTGGATGGTGGGATTTTCAAAAGACATATTTCCTCCGAGGCGAGAGCGTCAGGGATCTGACTGACCTCACTGTGCGCCCGCGCGCGTAAGCAGTCTGTACGTTTGATCACACACAGAAAGCACGCACGCGTCTGCCTCGCGGCGCCCGGCGATCAGGTATGATTTGGCCATGTGTGGACGACTCGATCAAAATGACACGGCGCCCGAGCTGGCGTCATCGTTTGGCTGGACCGACGCGGTGTTCGACAGCGAGGCCGAGCCGCACCTGAACGTGTCGCCGGGCACTTACCGGCCCGTGCTGCATATCCAGGATGGCGTACGCAGGGTCGATGATGTCTTCTGGGGCTACCGCCCCGCCTGGGCCGCCCAAGCCGTGCCCGCCCCCGGCAAGAAAAAAATCCCCATCGCCATCAACGCCCGCCTGGAAAAACTCGCCGGCGCCTACTGGAAACCCTTGTTGCGCGCGGGGCGCGGCATCGTCAGCGTTTCCGGCTGGTATGAATGGACAGGAGAGAAAGGCAGCAAACAGCCGTGGCACATCCACCGCAAGGACCGCGCGCGCCTGTTCCTGCTGGCGCTGGCACAATTCGGGCCATACAAGTACAACCGCGAAGAGGCAGGTTTTGTGCTGGTAACGGCCGACAGCCTGGGCGGCATGGTCGATATCCACGACCGCCGCCCCGTGGCCGTCAGCCTGGAAGACGCGCACCGCTGGATCGACCCCGCCTTGACACCCGAGCAAGCGCTGCACCTGGCACGCACCTGCATGCTCGATGTGGACCTGTTCGAGTGGCATGCCGTCGATAATCCACTGGTGCCGTCCGCCAAACCCAAGCCGCCGCCACCGGCCGCGGCGCAAGGCGCGTTTGACTGGGGTACGGATTAAGGCAACCGCGCCAGCCGGCGCCATAGCGTTTCCATCGGCCCCTGGCGAAAGTGCCGCAGCCAGTAACGGCTCAGCAGCACCTGCCCCGTCATGATCACTACCGCCAGGCCCAGCATCTCGGCCGGATGCAGGCTTGCGCCCCAACCCAGGCCAGGCCCCTGCAGCAGCCAGGTACCGATCACCGATTGCAGCAGATAATTGCTCAGCGCCATGCGTCCCACGGGCGCCAGCCATGCGCCTAGCCAGCGCAGCATGAAAGGACCGGCCAGCATCAGCGCCGCCACATAGCCGGCTGCCAGCACGGGCCCGCCAGCGAACAGGCCCACTTCGAACAGGGCCGTATCGAATACCGTCTGATATGGATCAGCCACCTGCCACGCGACGGCGCCCGCCGCCAGCAGGTTGAACGGCAAGCCCACGCCCAGCCCTACGGCACGCACGCGGCGCCACAGACGCTGATGGCGCTGCGGCTGCGTCAGCCAGCCCAAGCGCACGGACAGGATGCCCAGCAGGAACAGCACGATGATGTGCGGCAGCATGACGATGGCGTACAGCAAGGAGACGAGGAAATCGTTGGCGCGCAGTCTGGCCACGGTCAATACATTGCCTTGCGTGTAGATGGCGTAACGCTCCGCAAAGCCTTGCAGGTCGCGCGCGATGTCCGGCGCACCGCCCTGCTGGCCCACGGGAATGAGCAAGCACATGAACAGCAGGAAACCGGCCGCCACCAGCCAGGCGCGGTTGCGTATGCGGCTCAGTTTGGCCGCTGCCAGCGGCAGGATCAGCATGCCGGCCACCGCATACGAGGTCAGCACGTCGCCGCTCCAGATGAGGAAACCATGCAGCAGACCAAACACGAGCAGCCAGCGCAGCCGGCGCCGATATGCCGCTTGCGCCTGCTCCCAGCTGCCCAGCTGGCGTTTCAGGGAACGTGTCTGCAGGGCAAAGCCGGCACCGAACAAAAATGCGAAGATGGGATAGAACTTGAATTGCGCCAGCGCCGCCACACCGAAAATGACGAGCTGGTCGAGTACAGGCGGCTGGGCCGGCAAGGTGCCGTAGCGCAGGGACAAGGTGCCCCAGGCAAAGCCCCAGATATTCACCAGCAAGATGCCAAACACGGCGATGCCGCGCAGCACGTCGAGCTGCAGCAGCCTGCCGGGCTTGGCGCTAATGGCGTTCAGGGAGCTCAGGGGTGCGCCAGGGTCTGGTAATCGGTTACCTGCAGGCTGAAGCCGGACGCATCCGATTGCAACCGCGCATGGCCGCCGAACGGCAAGGTGACACGGCGGCGGATATGGCCGAATTCCAGTCCCGTGAGCACGGGCACGGGCAGGCGTTCACGCACATAGGCCAGCATGGCGTCGAAATCGTAGCCGTTATCCATGGGACTCAATTTATAGGCGGAAAAATCGCCAAGCACCACGGCTTGCTGGCGGCCAATCACGCCTGCGTGCAGCAATTGCAGCAGCATGCGTTCGACCCGGTATGGGTGTTCGTTGACGTCTTCCAGGAACAAAATGCCGCCATCGATCTGGGGGAAATACGGCGTGCCGAGCAAGTGGACCAGCATGGCCAGGTTGCCGCCCCACAGCTTGCCTTGCAGCGCGACCTGCGGATTGCCCGCCGCCGTGCCCATGACCGTGTGCGTGGGACCGGCCAGGCACGACCACAGTTGGTCGAGCGTAAACTGCTCGGGCTCGTCACGCGTAAAATCGTCGCAGATCATGGGGCCGGCAAAGCTGGCGCGGCCCGTTTTCGCCATCAAGCCCATGTGGAAGGCCGTGAAGTCGCTGTAGCCGACAAACAGTTTGCCGCTGTCCGCCATGGCAGTAAAGTCGATCTCGGGCAGGATGCGGCTGATGCCGTAGCTGCCGCGCAAGGCGATCACCACCTGCACGTCCGGATCGGCAGCGGCCGCGTTCAGCTGCGCCAGGCGGCCCGCGTCCGTGCCGCCGAAGCGCTGGAATGTGTGTTCCGGGTCGTAGTAATTGTGGACGGTGGCGCCTTGCGCCTGCAAGCGGGCGATGCCGCGTTCCAAAGCCGCCGCGTCGGGCGCGTAACCGCCCGGTGCAACGATGGCGATGCCAATCTCAGGTGTCTTCAAAATGCCCGTGCCTTCAAAAGTTGTGGGCGCGCCTAGGCTGGCTGGGAGCGCATCTGGGGCGCCATCTTACCTTGCAGATGCACATCGATCAAGGCAAGCAGGCGCTCGATCAGCTGGGGCGGCATGTCGTGCCCCATGCCTTCGATCACCTCGAGACGGGCGCCCGGAATCAGCGCCGCCGTATCGATGCCGCAGGCGACGGGGATCAGGGGATCGGCCGCGCCATGGATCACCAGCGCCGGGCAACTGATGCTCGGCAACAAGGCTGTGCGCTCGCCCGAGGCGGCGATGGCCACCATCTGCCGCGCCACGCCTTCCGGGCAACTGCCGCGCTGCAACGCCGCTTCGATGCGCTGGTACAGCAGTTTTTCCGACACGGGATAGGCGGGACTGCCGATGACGCGCACGGTGGCCGCCATGTGCGCCATCAATTCGGCGCGGCTGGCGTTGCGTTTCGGGCGTTGCAACAAGGCGTTGCGCGCGGCCCGCGTGGGGCCGGGCAAGCCGCGCCGGCCGCTGCTCGACATGATGGACGTCAAGCTGAGCACCTGCTGCGGCGCGCGCGCCGCCATCACTTGCGCGATCATGCCGCCCATCGACACGCCGATCACGTGCGCCTGGGCAATGCGCAGGGCCGCCAGCAAGCCGAGCGCGTCGTCCGCCATGTCATTGAGGGTGTAGGAAGTTTTCAGGGGCCAGCCCAGCAGGTTTTTCACGTAGGCCAGCGGCAGATACGGTTTGCCCGCCTGCGCCATCTTGCTCGACAGGCCGCTGTCGCGGTTGTCAAAACGTAGCACGCGAAACCCTTGTTCGACGATGCCTTCGACGAAGTCCGCCGGCCAGGCAATCAGTTGCATGCCCAAGCCCATGACGAGCAGCACGCACGGATCGTTGGGGTCGCCGTGGCTTTCATAAGCTATGTTGAGGCCGTTCGCCATGATGGTTGCCATGATTGCCTCTTTTCCAGGAACCAGCACGCAGGCACGATCGCTGCGGCCTTGCAATCAGCATACCACTATTGTGCTTCAGACATGAGACCGGCACGCGGCACCCACACTGAAGTGTTGCCGCGCCGGTACGGCGCGCGGCAACTGTGCTGCAACTTACTTGGCCTTAGGCAAGGAATCGGCCAAATCCACCCAGCTTTGCGGCTGCGGTTTGCCCCGTTCACGCACGCCGAAGAAGGAGACCACTTGGGTGCCGTCCTTGTCGAAGAATTCCACGGAAGTCACGCCGCCGCGCTTGACGACCCAGCCGCTGCGCAGGGCCGTGTCGCGGATGTGCAGGTTGAAGTCCGGGTCCAGCACGTTGAAGAAGCCGCCTGCGGCCATGGTTTTCTCGATCTTGCCGCTGTAGATCTGCGTCAAGCCGTCATTGCCCAGGAACACCATGATGGCGACCTTGTCCTTGGCCGCGTTTTCCAGCAGGGTGCGCAGCGCTTCAGGCGTCACGCGCTCGACCACGCCGGCCGGCGCTAGGCGCAAGGCCTGTTCGCGCGACAGATGGAATTCGCGCATGATTTGCGCAAACTGGTGCACGTCCGTCATGTCTTTCCAGGCCAGCTGGAATTCCTTGACGTCGATCTCGGCGTCGGGCTTTTCAGCGGCCTTGGGCGCCACGGCCAGCACGTTCAAATCCGCGCTTTGCTGGGGCATGCGGAACGTCGCCACCAGCTTGTCGTAGACGGCCACGCCCGGCTCGTTGCGCAGGTAGATCTTGTGCACGGCCGTGCCGTTGGCGTCAAAAAATTGCAGGCTGCGCGTCGGCTTGCCATCGCGGCCCGCCTGTTCCACGGCAAACGCGTATTTCCAGTTTTCAAAGTGGAAACGCAGGTCGATCTGGCCGCCCAGGTAGCCTCCCGCGATATTGCGCTGGCGCGCTTCCGTTTCCGGATCCTGCTTGGCGTCGGCCTGTTCCGACTTGTCGCCCGCTTGCTTGAACTTGCTGGCGACGCCCGTCGTTTCGATGACGCCGTTTTCATTGCGCGTGATCGCTTGCACGATGCCCAGGTCCAGCGCGGCGCGCATGATTTCGCGCGGCTGGTTGCCGTCGGCCTGCAGGCGCGTGACGCCCTTGCCGATATTGGTTGCCAGCAATTGCGCTTCGGACACACCCAGCGCGCGCGCCGCGTCGCGGATCTGCAGCTTCGGCTGTTCCGTGCGCAAGGTGGACCAGCGTTCCGCCAAAGTGGCTGGGGCCGCGCTTGCGTTTGCGATCAGCAGGCTGCCTAGCAGGGATAGAACGAGTTTGGATAACTTCATAGAGAGACCATTCAATCAAACATGGAAAAAAAGAGGGGCAAGCACCCCTCCCCGGTAAAACCTAGAAATTGACGCTGAGGCTGGCGGCCACATTACGGCCCGGCTTGGCGTAGCGCTCGATCTCGGCGCGGCTGG
Organism: Janthinobacterium sp. Ant5-2-1; assembly: GCF_001445815.1. NCBI lineage: Bacteria > Pseudomonadati > Pseudomonadota > Betaproteobacteria > Burkholderiales > Oxalobacteraceae > Janthinobacterium > Janthinobacterium sp. Ant5-2-1. The sequence continues at coordinate 132,372 of NZ_LNCE01000008.1, forward strand.
CGGCCGTGGTGCCGGCGGCCAGGCTGCGCGAGGTGGCGTAATCCCAGTACTTGCGATCCGTCAAGTTATAAACGCCCACGACGATCTTCGCGTTCTTGTGCACGTTCCAATAGGTCGACAAGTCGAAGATGGTGTACGACGGCACGGTAAACAAAGGCCCGGCATCGCCGATCAGCAGGTTTTCCGGCGCCTGTTTGGCGCCCGCATGCACGGCCGTCAGCGCCAGGCCGAACAGCTGGTTCGCATGATCGTAGCCGAAGGTCAAGGCCGACTTGGCCGGCGCCACCGAGTTCAGGCCGCCGCTCTCGCCCGTCTGCGTATTGAAGGAACGGCCCTTGGCCACGCCGGTCGCCAGATCCACGTGGTAGCCCTGCATGGCCGGCGCCCAGGCGCCCAGCTCCGCGCGCAGGGTCAGCTCCCCGCCCCAGGTACGGGCATTGCCGATGTTTTCCGGGCGGAACAAACCACGCGTGATGGTCGGGTAGTTCACCGGATCATCTTTTTGCATCACATAGTCGACCATGTCCGTATATTCCGTCTGGTACACGGAGGCGTGCATGCTCAAGCCCTTGACGACGTCGCCTTTCAGGCCCAGCTCATACGCCTTGCTGGTTTCCTTGCGCAGGTTGGCATTGCCAAGTACGGCATAGCCCTGCCCCGTGCCCGTATAGCTGAAGGAATCGTAGGTGCCCGTGCGCTCGGCCGCCGTCGGCAGGCGCGTGCCGCGCGTGAAGGTGGCGTAGGCGTTCATCTGCGGCAGCACTTCCACGGACAGGCTCAGGCTCGGCGTGAAATAGGTGTCGCTTTCTTTGCGCACTTCCCTGGCCGCGTTCGGCACGGCGATCGCATAAGTTTGCAGGTTTTTCGGCTCGTTCTTGCGGTAGTCGGCACGCAAGCCCGGTGTCAGCACGGCTTTCTTGCCGGCCAAATTGAAACTGAGATCGTCGCGCACGTACAGGGCCAGCTTGGTCGTGTCCATGTCGGCCATGCGGTTCTTGTTGGTGATTTGATGCTGGCCCGTGGCAACGATGACACGGTCTTCACGCCACGGACGGCGCGTTTTCAGCTGTTCCAGTTGCACGCCGTACAGCAGCGCGTTGTCCGCATTGAGCTGCTTGAACGCTTCCGAGCTCAAGCCGATGCTGTCGTTCTTGAAGCTGGTGTCGATGGTACGCTGTGCCGGGCTGCCAAACGTGTAGAGGCCTTGCGTCTGGTCTTCGGTTTTCGCATTCTGCAGATACACTTTCGACGTCAGGCGGTCGAACAGGGCGAAATCCTTGAGCACCACGTCGTGGCCCAGGCTGACGCGCGTGCGCTTGGTGGTGGAATCTTGCTGCACGCCGGTCGGATAATACGTGCTGACCTTGCTGCGCAGATCGCGCTTGTTCTTGCGCTCGAACATGTCGACCGTCAAGTCCAGCTTCTGTTCGCCAGGCAAGGTCCACACCAGCTTGGACAGCAAGGCGTTCGAACGCCAGTCGTCAGGATTGGACGGCGTGGTGCCGCGGCTGTCCATCTGCTCGCCATCGCGGTGCACGTACACGGCCAGGCCTTGCAAGCTGGCGCCGATCCTGGCGGCGCCCGTCAAGGTGTGCGCATTGCTGCGGTCGGCCGTGGCGCGGCCGTATTTGTAGGCCACGTAATGGTCTTGCCCTTCACCGAGATAATCCTCGGGCGACTTGGTGACGAAGGTCACGCCGCCGCCCAGGCCAGGGCTGGCGCCGCTGACGGCTGTCGTGCCCGAATCGATGCGCACTTCGCGGAAGGTTTCAGGATCGAAATAGTCACGCCCCGTGCCGAAGGCGTTGAGGGTATTGGCATCGGGCTTGGGCGCCGCGTCGGGCAGGGAAATGCCATCGACATCGAGGCTGACCCGGTTGCCTTCCAGGCCGCGGATGTTGTAGCCCGTATTGCCAGAGCCATCCCACACGCTGCCGCTGCCCGAGGCCGCCGCTGGCGCGCTGATCAAGGGCAAATAGCGCACGATGCCGCCCATCTCGGTGACATTGCGGCGTTCCAGATCTTCCGCCGTCACAACCGTCCTGGTGCCGGCGCGGCGCGCATAATCCTGCTGGGCGTTGACGACGATTTCCGGGAAGACTGGCAGCTTGGCCGGCTCTTGCGCCGCCATGCCCGCATTGATGGCGGCAGTTTGTGCGGCAGCAGGCAGCAAGGGCGCCGCGAACAAGCCCAGCAAGGCCGCACGCAGCACCAGGTTATGGCGGCGGGCAGGCAGATGAGCTGGGGATACGACAGTTGCAGCGGTGCGCTGCGGAAGCACAGTAGTCATGATGATCCGGTCTAAGAGTAAAGGCTGGCTCTTGAACCCGGATCGATAACGATGCGCAAGGGAAGTTTGCTGGCGAAAACAATACTGTAACACGAATCATTCTCATTTGAGAATGACAAATGGTCTAGACAGATGTTATTTCGCAACAATTATAAAAATGCCAGCCGGGATGGCTGGCATGGCTGACATCTTGGGTTGATGTCAGGCTGGCGGATTGGCCAGCTTGCGCGCTTCCGCCTGGGCGCGGCGGCGCTCGGCAAAGAAACGCTTGAGAAACGCGCCGCACTCATCGGCCAGCACGCCGCCGACGATGGCCGTCTGGTGGTTCAGCGCCGGCTGCTCGAACAGGTTCAGCACGGAACCGCAGGCGCCCGTCTTCGGGTCGCCCGCGCCATACACCACGCGCGTCAGGCGCGCATGCAGCATGGCGCCCGAGCACATCACGCACGGCTCCAGGGTCACGTACAGCTCGCAGCCGGGCAAGCGATAGTTGCCCAGCTTTTCGGCGGCCGCGCGCAGCGCCATCACTTCCGCGTGCGCCGTCGGGTCGTGGCGGCCGATGGGCTGGTTGTAGCCGACGGCGATGACTTCGCCATCCTTGACGACGACGGCGCCAACGGGCACTTCACCCAGGTCCCACGCGTGCTGGGCCTGCTCCAGGGCCAGCCGCATGTAGCGCGCGTCCTGCGCGCCAGCGTGCGTTTCAGTCATCGGTCACTTCTGCCCAGCAATTTGGCGTTTCATGCAGCACCAGTTTATGCAGGTGCAAGCCCGTGCCGAAATGGTCGGTAAACGCGGCCTTGAGGATGTCGAAGGCGATGCGCGCCAGGTTTTCCACGGTCGGGATGCGGTCGATGACGACGGTCTTATGGTCGGGCAGGCTGGCCAGGAAGTCGCGCACGGCCGTGTCTTTTTCATAGACGAGGAAGGCGTGGTCCCAGACGTCGACCAGGTGCTGCTTGGCCAGGGTTTTCACGTCGGAAAAGTCCATGATCATGCCATTGTCGGAATTGCCTTCCGCTTCGATAACCTTGCCGACCAGGGTGATTTCCACCGTGTAGCGGTGGCCGTGCAGGTTGCGGCACTGGCTTTTGTGGTCGGGAATGCGGTGGCCCGCGTCGAATTCGAGCTTGCGTGTGATAGTCAGCATATTGTTTTATTAAGGTATTTGCAGGAGTTTATGGGTTTGCAGGCTCAGCTTCCACTTCGGGTTGCTTTTGCACGTTTCGATGGCCAGCTTCATGTTGTGCGCGGCCAGGGGGCCATCCATCGCCTGCACGAAGAAGTTCTCGAAGTCCAGTTGTTCGTAGGCGGCAAGGTCTTGCTGGAACTGGGGAATCACCACCTTGATTTCATTGCCTTTGTGGACGACCAGTGTCGAGCCCATCTTCGGGCTGACGCAGATCCAGTCCACGCCGGCTGGCACGGGCAAGGTACCGTTGGTTTCGATCGCGATGGTAAAGCCGACCGCGTGCATGGCGTCGATCAGGGCCGTGTCCAGCTGCAGCAGCGGCTCGCCGCCCGTAAACACCACGTATTTGCTCGGCGCGTAGCTGGCTGGCCACAGGCTGTCGATCAGCGCGGCCAGTTCCTGCGGCGTCTTGAACTTGCCGCCCAGTTCGCCGTCCGTGCCGACGAAATCCGTGTCGCAGAACTGGCACACGGCCGTGGCGCGGTCGCTTTCGCGGCCCGTCCACAGATTGCAGCCGGAAAAGCGGCAAAACACGGCCGGACGGCCCGCGTGCGCACCTTCGCCCTGCAGGGTGTAAAAAATCTCTTTGATGCTATAAGTCACTGTATTTCCTAAGAGCTGGCTGGCGTCATCGCGCAGGGCGTACGCACCGGTGCCGGCGCACAGCGCCGTCACCGCAAAAGCCGATTGACAACCCTCTATTATATGCCGCCATGACACTTCCCGTGCAAATGCCGTGCCCGCCACCTGGCCATGCGGCGCCAAAGGACCGGAAAGCCACAGCGAAAGACGTAACTGCGCGGCTTTTGCGTTTAGACAATATAAATAGCCTCGAGTTAATATATTTTCCGTAATAACATTGCCTGTTGGAAAACATTTGGGGAGCGAGGAAATGATGCAACGCTGGCTACGCCTGCCGTACCGCCTGAGCATTCTGGCCTGCCTGGCGGCCGCTGCACTCGCTTCCCTGCACGTCGGATACGCGGCCGGGCCGATGCTGCCGGCCGGCGCACCCTCCCCCTTGATGCTGGTTTGCGCCATCCTGCTCGGCGTGCTGGCGCTGCTGCTGTGGCGCCAGCACCGTCTGGCGCTGCGCCTGGAAGCGTTGGAACAGCTGCGAGAAGAGGCAGAGCAGGTGCGCCTGACCAGCGGCCAACAACAGGCGCGCGAACAGGAACGCCTGCGCATCGGGCGCGACATCCACGATGACCTGGGCCAGCATCTGCTGACCCTGAAAATCGACCTGTCCATGCTGCAAACCAGCACGCATGGCGCGGCCCCCCAGCTGGCGCAACAGCTGGCCATGATCGCGCGCAATGTCGACCTGACCATCGCGGCGCTGCGCTGCGTCATCCATGACCTGCGCCCGCCGGCCCTCGACGCCGGCCTGCAAGCAGCCTGCGACGCACTGCTGGCCGACTTTGCGCGCACCACCGGCATCGGCTGCGGCTGCGACTACCGGCTCGACGCCGACGCCAGCCGCGCGCATGGCACCTTGCTGTACCACGTGGTGCAAGAAGCGCTGGCAAACATCGCCCGCCATGCACGCGCCACGCATGTCCAGCTGTGCCTGCAGCAAACGGGCGCCACCGTCGCTTGCCGCATCAGCGACGATGGCATCGGGCTGTCGGGTTCGCCGCCGCGCCTCGGTTGCGGCCTGTCCGGCATGCATGAGCGCGTGGCCGCCGCCGGCGGCAGCCTGCACATCGACAGCCGCAGCGGCGCCGGCACCACCTTGCGCGTATCGCTTCCCCTGCCGGTCTGCCACGACGAAGCAATGGTCCATCACTGAAAATATTGCTCAATATCAACACCATCGCTACCCCACGCTGCATCATGGCCAACGAGCCAGCCCCATTCACGCCCAAGAAGGATGCTTTCATGCCGGATAGCCACGCACATGCCAGCGCATCGACGTATGGTGAAGCCCAGGGTTTCGCCGTCAAGATGATGGAATTGCTGGTCGTGCCCACTTTTGTACTCGACGTGCATGGCAGGGTGATGATCTGGAACCGCGCCTGCGAGCAGTTGACGGGGGTGCCGGCGGCCGAAGTACTGGGCGCGAGCGAGCCGGGCCGCTGCTTTTACAACGACGAGCGCCCCACCCTGGCCGACCTGCTGCTGGCCGGACGCGGCGGCGACATGCGCATCCTGCATACGCAGCAGCAATACCGCAGCAGCACGGGCAGCAATCTGTGCGCGGAAAACTGGTGCGACATGCCGCGCACGGGACGGCGGCGCTACCTGGCCGTCGATGCCAGCCCCATCTACGGCAATCACGGCGAGCTGATCGCCGTCGTCGAAACCCTGCGCGACATGACGGACGAAAAGCGCGCGCACGTGGAACTGGAACGCCTGGCCACGCGCGATGGCCTGACGGGGCTGGCCAACCGGCGCTGCTTCGACGACACCATCCTGGCCGAGTGGCAGCGCGCCCAGCGGCAGGAGCAGCCCCTGTCGCTGCTGATGGTCGACGTCGACAACTTCAAGGAATACAACGACAACCACGGCCACCAGGGCGGCGACCTGTGCCTGCGCAAGGTGGCTGGCGCCGTGGCCAGCGAAATGCGCGCCAACGACCTGGTGGCGCGCTACGGCGGCGAAGAGTTTGCCGTCATCCTGCCGAACCAGTCGCTCAAGGGCGCGGCCATCGTGGCCGAGCGCATCCGCCAGCGCGTCGAGCGGCTGCAACTGCCGCGCAAGCGTGCCGACGGCGCCTGCGTCACCGTCAGCATCGGCGCAGCCACCGCCCTGCCCGGCCCCGGCACGGAACTGGGGCAATTGATCCATACGGCCGACTGCGCCCTGTACCGCGCCAAGCACCTGGGCCGCAACCGCATCAGCTTGCCGGAAACGACGCTGACCTGACCACCCGCCGCTGCGGCACGCCATGCTCGTCCTGACGGGGCCGCCCCTTCCTGCCAAAACGCCTTGCCCCTATGCAGGGCGGCACGAATCTTCTATGCTGCGGCGTTGCACTTTCCACATGCCCAAAAAAAGAAGGAGCCCCCCGTGTCAAGAATCATGCCCGTTTTATTACCCGCTTTCGCCCTGGCCCTGTCGGCCATGGCCTCGTCGAACCTGGGCGCCGCGCCCGTCAAACCGGCTGCTACCCACAGCGCCGCCGCCAGCAAGGCCGATCTGCTGCCATTCAAGGCAACGGAAAAGACCCTGCCCAATGGCTTGAAGATCATCATCGTGCCGACCGGTTTCCCGAACCTCGTCTCCTTGCAGATTCCCGTGCAGACGGGTTCGCGCAATGAAGTCGAGCCGGGCAAGTCCGGCTTCGCCCATTTCTTCGAGCACATGATGTTCCGCGGCACCAAGGCGTACCCGCCCGAAAAATACCAGGAAGTCATCACCCGCGCCGGCGCGCGCCAGAACGCGTATACGAGCGACGACCTGACCAATTACCACACGACGTTTGCCAAGCAGGACCTGGAAACCGTGCTGAAGGTGGAAGCGGACCGCTTCCAGCACCTCGACTATGCGGATGACGCGTTCAAGACGGAGTCGCGGGCCGTGCTGGGCGAGTACAACAAGAACAGCGCCAATCCCGTCTCGAAACTGTTCGAAGTGATGCGCGACAGCGCCTACACGACGCATACCTACAAGCACACGACGATGGGTTTCATCCAGGACATCGAAGACATGCCGAACCAGTACGCGTATTCGAAGATCTTCTTCGACCGCTGGTACCGTCCCGAGCGCACCACCATCATCATCGCCGGCGACGTGGAACCGCAGCAAGCCATCGCGCTGGTGGAAAAATACTGGAGCGGCTGGCAGCGCGGCAAGCAGCAGGCGGCCGTGCCCGTGGAACCGGCCCCGCGCGGCCCCGTCTACAAGCACGTGGCCTGGCCCACGCCGACCCTGCCGTGGGTGGCCGTCGGCTTCCACGCGCCGGCGTTTTCCGTGAAGGACAAGGACCAGGCCGCGCTGGCAACGTTGCTGTCGCTGTCGTTCGGCCGTACCTCGCCGCTGTATAAACGCCTGGTGCAGAACGAGCAAAAGGTCGATCAATTGTTCGACATGACGCCGGAGCGGGTCGACCCGACCCTGGCCGTGCTGGGTGCGCGCGTGAAAAACATCGATGACGCCGTCTACGTGCGCGATGCCATCCTGGCTACCGTGGCGCAGCTGCGCGACACGCCAGTGAGCGAAAAAGACCTGGCGGACGCCAAGTCGGCTGAAAAATACGGCCTGATCCGCTCGCTCGACAACACGGAGCAGATCGCCGGCACCCTGGCGTCCTTCGTGCATTTCGACCGTTCCTACGCCACCATCAACCAGTACTACCGCCTGATCGACACGCTCACGCCGGCCGACCTGCAGGCGGCCGCGCGCAAATACCTGACGGACGAGGGCCTGGTGGTGACGACCCTGTCGCACCAGCCGATGGCGGCCGCCATCGCCACCACGCCAAAACTGGCCAGCCTGCTGCCGGCCGCCTCGAACGCGAAGTTCGACGTGCTGGTGCAAAAGTCCGCGCTGCCGCAAATCCGCTACAAGCTGCTGTTTATGGCAGGTTCCGCGCAAGACCCGCAAGGCAAGGAAGGCCTGGCCGCGCTGACGGCCGCGATGGTGGCGTCGGGCGGCTCGTCCGAGCGCAAGATCGACGAAGTCAACCAGGCCCTGTTCCCGCTGGCCGGCAGTTTTTCCCAGCAGACGGACAAGGAAATGACGACGTTTACGGGCTCCATCCACAAGGATAACTGGACCCAGTTCAACGCCATTGCCCTGCCGCTGCTGCTGTCGCCCGGTTTCCGCGAAGACGACTTCCGCCGCCTCAAGGACGCGCAAAAGAACGCGCTGCTGCTGGACCTGAAGGACAATAACGAAGAGGAATTCGCCAAGGAACGCCTGCAAACCAATGTGTATGCGGGTACGCCGTACGGCCACCCCGTGCTGGGCACGGTCGCCGGCATCGACGCCATCACCCTCGACGACGTGAAACAGTTCTGGAAGAGCGCGTACGCGCAAGGCGCCGTCAAGGTGGGCATTTCCGGCGATGTATCGGACGCCATGACGGCTTCCCTGACGCAGGCGCTGGCAAGCTTGCCGGTAGGCCCAGGCTTGCCAGCCACCGTGAAACCCGCAGGCCGCAAGGCGAATGGCCTGCAAGTGGAAATCATCGAGAAAAACACGCGCGCCACGGCCATTTCCTTCGGCCTGCCTTTGGAGGTGACGCGCACGCACCCGGACTTCCCCGCCCTGTGGCTGGCGAAAACATGGCTGGGCGAACACCGCGCCTCGAATTCCTACCTGTACCAGCGCATCCGTGAAATCCGCGGCATGAACTATGGCGATTATGCGTACATCGAAGCCTTCCCGCGCGGCATGTTCCAATTCTTCCCGAACCCGAACCTGGGCCGCAAGGCGCAGCTGTTCGAAATCTGGATCCGCCCCGTGGCGCCGGACAACGCCCACTTCGCCCTGCGCGTGGCCCTGACGGAATTGGGCAAGCTGATCGACAACGGCCTGACGCAGGACGATTTCGCCACCACGCGCGACTACCTGATGAAGAACGTCTTCGTCATGACCTCGACGCAGGACCAGCAACTGGGCTACGCGCTCGACTCGCAATGGTATGGCACGCCCGAGTTCACCAAGCTGATGCGTGATGGCTTGTCGAAACTGACGGTACAAGACGTCAACCGCGCCATCAAGCAGCACCTGTCGGCCAAGAACCTGTCCGTGGTGATCGTCGCCAAGGATGCGGCCGGCTTGAAGGAAAAGCTCGTCAGCGACGCGTTTTCTCCCATCAAGTACGATGGCAACAAGCCGCAGGCCCTGCTCGATGAAGACAAGGTCATCGGCGCGATGAAGCTGGGCATCGAACCGGCAGCGGTGACGGTGACGCCGGCGGCGCAGGCATTCGCCAAGTAAGCGCAGCGGAAAAAATAACGCACCAATTAAATGCAATCAAGGCCGCCAGCATAAAGCTGGCGGCTTTTTTTATGCACGAAAATGGCGCAGCGCAGCATCCATTGGCGATTATCTGCCGATATTATCTCGCCTTACCGGAGACTCCATAGAGGCGCTTTCTCCGCACCAGAACGGTGCATCTGCAACATATTACAAATGTAAAAATTTGCAACTTGAGTGGACTTCAGCGAAATATAAAAATGCCATTTAAAACAAGAATGATTATAAATTACTCCTTAAAAAACAATATGTTAGAAAATTTATGGTGTATTTTTTTCATTGTCTATTTACTAATTTTCAGATATTTCCTAGCATAGA